>JBDKVE010000371.1:0-9424 GCA_039679345.1 Anaerohalosphaeraceae bacterium | reverse complement strand
ACCAGTGGCATCATGTCGCCGCGGTGCTGCGGGATGATGGCTCGCCCACCGTTGATGAAATTCTGCTGTATGTGGACGGCCAGTTGCAGACGCCTTCGTTTGTCAACAGCCAGGCCGTCAATACCCTCAATACCAATACGCTCTATATCGGGGCCTTCGACAACAATGGAACCCTGCAGAACTTCTTTGGCGGGTTAATTGAAAACGTCCAGATCTACAACCGTGCCCTGAATGCCGAAGAAATCAATGACCTGGCGAAATAAGCAATGAAGTAATCAGACGATGAAATAATAAAGCGGCAAGGTGAGTCTCTCAGGACCAGCCTTGCCGTTTTTTTTGTATTGAGAGGAGGGATGCAATAAAGATTATTTTACCGGTGTCACACAAAACACATACACCAGGGGTTCAGAACCCGTATTGACAATGTTATGCTCCGTATGCGGCGGAATATACAGCACCTTCCCCCTGCCGACCAGAATCCGGTCTTTGCCTCCAAAGACCGCCTGCCCCCGACCATTCAGAAACACCAGCAGTTCCTCGCGGGCCTCGGTACTGTGACTGCCGCATTCATCCCCGGGACCCAGAAAAACCCGCCCTGCCTTCATTCCAAGCGTCTGCGGAGTCTGCATCAGGCGCTGATATTCCTGCTTATCATTCAAATCCACATAAAATGGTTTTCTGGTTTCCATGATTGTATTCCTTCACTCTGGTTTTTATGACATCAGAAAATTTTTTAATAGACCGGCGGTCTTCGCCGTTTGCCGATCTGCCCGCATCGCCCGAAAATTGCATCAAGCATTTTACCCGCTTGCCCATCGGGCAAATCATTCAAACTGGTTCGCAGAAGCATCTGTTTCTGCGCCGCAGTGAAATACTCATCCCGCATACTGAAAATCAGCCGGGCCAGATTTTCCACACGGCAGGCCGCCATCCGTCGCTGGGGAATTCTGACGCTCATCCGATGCAAATCGATAACAGCAAAACCATATCGTCCATCGGTACCTTTGTCAACAAACAGATGATACACATACAAATCCGGCAGACTGACACTCAGCCGATGAATTCCCTGAATCCAGGTCGCCAGCTCACTCAGCAGTCGATTTTGTTCATCCCCATTAAGATTTCGCCAGTTATCGCGTATCAAATCCATCAGGCACTGCCCGGCAAGCTGTTCGGTGATAAAAAACGACTGACGCTCGATCCCCGCTATGGTCCTGTGACCAAAACAGGCCGGCCGATACGTCGCAATCCCATGCTCCAGCAGATAGGTGGCACTGTTCCATTCAAGCTGCCCCTGACTGCACAGTCCACCCCAGTTTCGCACCGCAAACAGCATATCCTTAAAATGCGGATTAAAAAACCGCTTCATAAACAGCGTCTTGGTCCCGCTTGCCCGCTCAAATGTCCGCATCACCACGCTGCGTTTGGTATTCTTGTTAATCTGGGTCCCTTCAAATCGCTGGAAAAAATCATCAAAGGTCCGCAGCCCCGCCGCCTCAAAAAAAGGCTGCCATGAGTTTGCATAGTTAATCCGTTCCATAGACGGCTTTTTATCTCCAAAACAATCCATTTAAATCTATATATACTGATCCTGCTTAAAATGTCCCGGTTCGTCGCGGCCAAAGAGCTTCCAGCCGCCAGCTTCCAGCACTGTCTTTATCACTGCGGCTGCGTAGGGCAACATGACCTCGTGAATACACGCGGCATAAAAGCGGCCTATGGCCGTCGCGGAATAATCAGTCCCGTTGGGTATAAACCAGACATCACTATACGTTTATCCGCCGCAAAAAGAAACGTTTTTTTGCGATTTCTTTGGCATCCCCATACCCGCCCGAACTTTCAGTTGACACCCGCCCCGCCGCCTTGTAAGGTTATGAAACCACTTTAGTTAAGGATCACTGCAATGCTCTATCAGGACTTAAAAGATAAAAAAGTACTCGTTACCGGCTCCAGCAGCGGCATCGGGGCCGCCACCGCCGAACTCTTTGCCCAACAGGGATCCCTGGTTGGGGTACACTATAATCAGACCGAAGACGGCGCCCGCCAGACACTGGCCAAAGTCAAGGCCCTGTCCGATGGCTGGCTCCTCAAAGCAGACCTGCGAAATCCCCAACAGGCAACGGAGATGGTCAACCGCTTTGTCGAACAGGCAGGCGGCATTGACATCCTGGTCAATAACGCCGGGACCATGCTCCAGCGGGTCAATATCGCCGATTCATCCGTGGAATTTTTCGACAACGTCTTTGACACCAACACCAAAAGTGTGTTTCTCGTAACCCAGGCCGCATTGTCCTATCTCAAAAAATCCCGCGGCAATATCGTCAATATCGGCTCCATCGCCGGCCACAACGGCGGAGGCGGCGGCTCCGGCCTCTATGCAGCCGCCAAGGCCGCAGTAGCAACCCTGACCCTGGCCATGGCCAAGGAATTCGCCCCCTTCGGCATCCGCGTCAACAGCGTCATGCCCGGCCTCATCGAAACTCGCTTCCATGAGCAGTTTTCCACCCCCGAACGCAAAAAGAAGATGGCCGCCGAAACGCCGCTCGGGCGCAATGGCACAGCCGAAGATATCGCCAAAGCCATCCTGTTTCTGGCCAGTCAGGAAGCCGCCGCCTTCATCACCGGCGAATATATCGCCGTCAACGGCGGCATTCTCATGCGGCCATAAATGCCCAATAAATATTTCAGACATTATCTTGACATTTTATCATCAATAAGATATTGTCCAGAAGGAATCCAAGGAATCAGTATTCACAATGATGGAGGTGTTTATGCTGAAATGGCTAAAGCAGTTAGATCAGATTTTACGCGGCGAGGCAACAAAACCTGCTTTGTTGAAGGACAGTCAGTTTGATATCCCCATAGCAGGCCTGTGTGTTTGTTTGATTATACTCAGCGCCTTTTTCGGAGCCTGCATCGGCTCTTTCAATCTGCTCCACCCGCTGGATAAAGACGCCGTTTTGACATTCAAAGACGTCTGGATGCAGACTGTGGCCAGTGCGATTAAAATGCCCCTGCTGTTTACACTAACACTGCTGATTACTCTGCCGTCCTTATATGTATTTAACGCCATCAACGGCTCCAGACTATCATTAATGTCGGTGCTTCGCCTTTTAATTGCATCGCTGGGTGTCCTGATTGCGGTTCTGGCGTCGTTGGGACCGATTATCATCTTCTTCTCACTGTGCACAACCAGTTATTCCTTTATGCAGTTGCTCAATGTCGCCGTCTGTACGGTATCCGGCTCACTGGGGCTGGCTTTTCTGCTGCGAACACTCAATCGGTTAATCCTCCCGCAGCCCCAGGAATCCCCCGCCATGTCCGCTCCCAAGGTGCCGGAAATAACCATCCCCGCAACCCTGCCTGATGGCACAATCCCCCTCAGATCGCTGACCGGCCCACTGGAGCGAACGGCACCGACAGATCGCAAGGCTAAAAGCATCTTTCGCGTCTGGACAATTGTATTTGCCCTCGTTGGTGCCCAGATGAGCTGGGTTCTGAGGCCGTTCATCGGAAGCCCCCACCTGCCGTTTGAATGGCTGCGGCACCGGGAAGGCAATTTCTTTATGGCTGTAATTCAAGCTATTCAAAACATGTTTTCATAAACCAGCGGAAGTCACAGAGATGCTCCTAGACCGGGCCGATCAGATTTTGCGAGGATATGCGGGCGCCGCAGATGGCCGTGCGTCCAAAAACCAGCTTGCCGGCATTTTGATAGTCTTATTTATCTTCGGCTGTCTCTATGGAGCGGTTATGGGTCTGTATTCGCTTATCTATGGTCATCGCTTCCTGCAGCTTGTCTATTCAGCAACCAAAGTTCCGTTGTTATTGCTGGCCTCGTTCGGCCTGAGCCTCCCCTTCTTTTTCGTCCTCAATTCCCTGCTGGGATTGCGTGATGATTTCTTCCATTCGCTTCGTGCGTTGCTTGCAACCCAGGCCGGATTAACCATCATCCTGTCGTCCCTGAGCCCGCTGACTCTTCTCTGGTATATTTCATTTGACAACTACAATTCCGCAATCTTATTCAATGCCGTCATTTTCGGCTGCTCCAGTGTTCTGGCGCAAACCATCCTTATGAATCTCTTGGGTCCTCTGATCCAGAAAAATCAGCGTCATCGCATCACACTGCTGGCCTGGCTGATCATTTACGCCTTTGTTGGTATTCAAATGAGCTGGATATTGCGACCCTTCATCGGGGATCCCAAAAGTCCCACCCATTTTTTCCGGCAGGACGCCTGGGGCAATGCCTACATTAAACTGATCCAGATTATCACGGGACTTTTTTCTGCATAAATTCTTTGGCATCCTTGTAATTAATGGTCTCCTTTGATATGATTGTAAAATTGGAAACAAATTGATAAGTCATGCATTTAGGATACAGGATATGTCGAAAACGATGAAGACGATTGTATCGACAGGAATAGTGATAATTTCACAGTTTCTCGTATCAGAAATTTCCTTCGGTGCCAACTCCCCCGATAACACCCGGCCAAAACCTGCCAAATCCATAACCATCACGATTGATCCAGCGACCGCTTTTCAGGAAATCGAAGGGTTCGGCGCCTCCCTGACCGACTCGTCCGCATGGCTGCTTTATAAATTCCTCAATGCCGACCAGCGAAAGGCCGTCCTGACCGACCTGTTCGATCCGGCCAATGGCATCGGCTTAAGCTACCTGCGTCAGCCCATGGGGGCCTCGGATTTCCGCCTGAAAGAATACAGCTATGACGACCTGCCCGCAGGTGTTACCGCCGACTACGACCTGAAGCACTTTTCGATTGCCTATGATGAAGACTATGTCATCCCTACCCTCAGGGAAATCCGTGCAATCAATCCGGATGTCCGCATCATGGCAAGCCCCTGGAGCCCGCCGACATGGATGAAAACCACCGGCCTGATCGGTTCGGGCCACTTGAAAGACGATGTGTACACCACCTACGCCAATTACTTCGTGAAATTCATTCAGGCCTATGCCGCTCACGAAATCCCGATTAACGTCGTAACACCGCAAAACGAACCCTACTATGAACCGAAATCCTATGCGGGCTGCCGCATGGAACCTGCTGAACAAGCTCGACTAGTCAAAGAAATGGGCCATGCCTTCGCTAAACATAACATCTCCGCCAAAATCCTGATTTGGGACCACAACTGGGACAAACCGGAATACGCCATCACGGTGTTATCCGACCCGAACGTCCGGCCATATATCGCCGGCACGGCATTTCATCATTATGCCGGCAAAGTCTCCGCTCAGTCCACCGTGCATGATGCCTATCCCGACAAAGCCCTCTACTTCACCGAAGGCTCGGACGGTACCTGGAACGACCGCGGCTTCGAGGCCGACCTGGTCCGAAACGGCGTATTTATGGTCGATACCCTGCGGCACTGGGCCAAAACCATTATCAAATGGAACCTCGTTCTTGACGAAAAGAACGGCCCAAAAATCCCCGGCGGCTGTGATACCTGCTACGGCGTCGTGACGATCAATCAATCCACGCGAAAAGTTTCGCCTCGACCGCATTATTACGCCCTCGGCCACATCAGCAAATTTCTCCGCCCCGGCGCCGTTCGAATTGACTCCAATGACAGCGACATTCGCACCGTCGCATTCAAAAACACCGACGGCTCGATTGTTCTTTACACTGTCAATCCCGGTAAACAGCCCGCATTCATGAGACTGGACTGGAACAAACAACGGTTGAATTATAAAATCCCTCCGCGATGCATTATGACCTTTCGCTGGGACGATAAGCCCAACGCCAAGGTAGATATTTACCTGACCACCGGCGACCAATCGTCGCTTCTCAAACAGCAGCCTTCAGCCTCGTTTCGAAATTAACAATACTTATACCAAAGGATAAACCATGTTCCATATGCCGAAAATCCTGACCGTATCGCTGGGACTGTTCGCGTTGACTCTGTGCGGCTGTGCCCCGAAAACCGCCCGCCTCTACCGCGATTTCGACTTTGACTGGAAATTCATCAAAGCCGACCCCGCCGGCGCCCAGGCCGTTGAATTCGACGACAGCTCCTGGCGCAACGTCAATATCCCCCACGACTGGAGCATCGAAGGCCCCTACAGCGACCAGTGGGCCAGCGGCACAGGCTACCTGCCCGGCGGCATCGGCTGGTATCGCAAGACCTTCCGCCTGGATAGCGCCCTGCAATCCAAGCGCATCGCCATCGAATTTGACGGCATCCATAACAATTCCGAAGTCTGGCTCAACGGCCAGCCCCTCGGCAAACGTCCCTTCGGCTACATCAGCTTCCAGTACGACCTGACGCCGCATCTGCGTTTCGGCAATAGCGATAATGTCCTGGCCGTCCGCGTGGATCATTCGGAATTTGCCGACTCCCGCTGGTACACCGGCTCGGGCATCTATCGCCACGCCCGCCTGTGCATCACCGACCCGATCCGCATCGACTACTGCGGCACCTTCATCTCCACCCCCACCGTCAACGAACAGCTTGCCGCCGTTCAGGTCCAAACCGCACTGACCAACTCCTCCACCTCCGACCAGACCCTGACCCTGACGTTGACCGTCGAAGACCCGGACCGCCGCATCGTCGCCCTTGCTAAAACCGAGCAATCCCTCGCCGCCGGCCAAAGCCGGACCCTCAGCCGGGAGCTATCGGTCAAAAATCCCGCCCTCTGGTCGCCCGACAGTCCCGCCATGTACACCCTGCACAGCACCGTCGCCGTCAATGGCAGGACTATCGACAACACGACAACCCCCTTCGGCATCCGCACCTTTCGTTTTGACCCCGATAAAGGCTTCTTCCTCAACGGCGTCAATATGAAAATCAAAGGCGTCTGCCTGCACCATGAGGCCGGCTGCGTCGGCGCCGCCGTCCCCGAAAAAATGTGGGTCCGCCGTCTGGCCGCCATGAAGGAAATCGGCGCCAACGCCATCCGCTGCAGTCATAATCCGCCCGCCCCCGAATTTCTCGATTTATGCGACCGCATGGGCTTTCTCGTGATGGATGAGGCCTTCGACGAATTCACCCCCGGCAAGAACAAATGGGTCGCCGGCTGGAACAAAGGCACCCCCAGCCGCGCCGGCTATCACGAAGTCTTCGAGGAATGGGCCGTCCGCGACATTCAGGACATGGTCCGCCGCGACCGCAACCACCCCAGCATCATCCTCTGGAGCATCGGCAACGAAATCGACTACGCCAATGACCCCTTCTCGCACCCGGTGCTGGGCAATGACTACCGCCCCGGCAATCCTCCCGCCTCAGACCTGACCCGCTACGGCACCCGCTTAGTCGAAGCCGTCAAGGCCCTCGACACCACCCGTCCCGTCACCGCCGCACTGGCCAATGCTCCGATGTCCAACGCCGTCGGTTTTGGTGATATCCTCGACGTGGTCGGCTACAATTATCAGGAACAGCGCTACCCTGAAGACCACACGACTTATCCCAAACGCTGTCTGCTGGGCAGTGAAAACAGCATCTCGCTGAATGCCTGGGAAGCCGTCGTCAACAACGATTACATTTCCGGCCAGTTCCTCTGGACCGGCATCGATTATCTCGGTGAAGCCTCCGCCTGGCCCGTCAAGCACTGGGACCGCAGCCTCTACGACCTGTGCGGATTCAAAAAACCGCAGGGCTGGTTCCGCCAGAGCCTCTGGGCCGCCGACCCGATGGTCTATATCGCCTGTCAAGAAATGCCCGAACCCGGCCAGCCCCGCTTCGGCCGTCAATTGCAGCCGCACTGGAACTGGCCCGGCAAAACCGTCCGCGTCATCTGCTACACCAACTGCGACGAAGTCGAATTGTTCCTCAACAATGTCTCGCTCGGCACAAAACCTTATTCCGAAGCCCGCCAGCGCGCCTTAAGCTGGCAAGTCCCCTTCCAGCCCGGCACCCTCAAGGCTGTGGGCCGCAAGAACGGCTCCTCCGTTAGTGAATATACCCTCCACACCCCCGGCCAGCCCGCCGCAGTCGATCTGATCTGTGACGACAACACCCTCGCCGCCGACGGCAAAGACATCTGCCATGTCGAATTCCGCATCATGGACGCCAATGGCATCCGCATTCCTGACGCCGAACACCTCGTGACCTTCACCCTGTCCGGCCCAGCCGCCATCATCGGCCTGGACAATGCCAATCCCGCCAGCCACGAACCGCATCAGGGTACCATGCGAAAAGCCTTTAACGGCCGCGGCCTTGTCGTCATTCAGTCCCTGCGCCAAAAAGGCACCGCAATCCTTCGCGCCGAAGCCGAAGGCCTTGCCCCCTGTACGATCACCATTAAAATCAAATAAACGCCGCAAAAGATTATGGCTTAATAAACCGATCCGCAAAATTCATAAAGACCCCCCAGTCGGCCTCGTTCACATCGTGCTTGCCGGGCCGGAGATGATACCCCGCCGGCTCTTAAAACTCTGCATGAGTAATATACCAAAGTCATTGATGCCAACAGGGACAAGCCAGGTGCTGGATGAGTTGATGGGGGAGAAATAATCTATAAGAATAATCAATCTAAGTTTTCATCACCCTATGGATTTATATTCTTTCTATTTATTAAGTATTCAAAGATGCTTTTAACTTCTTTACCACTAAACAATGGCTCAAAATATTGAATGTACCCGTTTAACTCACTTAGAGATAAAACTTTTACATGTTTGAATTCTTCTTTAGGTTTTTCATTGGTCATAACGATAACATTTCGTATTGGTATTTTCTTGGAACCCCAATGATGGCGTTCAAGCTTGATCTCATTAAAACTTGAATCGCTATTCAGCAATACAAATAACGCATAGCTATTTCTTAAAATTTGCTTAACTGGTGATCTCAGATCAAGGTTTTCTATTGATCGCCTACTCCAATTTTTTGTTTCGAGAAGAAACACCCCAGATTGGCAAACAAGTAGATGATCTATTTGAATGCTGAATATTCTGTCATCTTTATTCTTGTTATATATGGGCGGATCAAAATTTAATGAAAAATCATTAAATAGATAACAATCATCTGATAGTTGTTGAAGAGCATTTACAACAGAACTTTCTCCGATTGCCCCAGCAATTAGTGTATAAAGCCCTTCAACAACTTCCTTCGTATAAGCCATATCTTCAAAAGATTCCCTGCAACGCTCCGAAATAATTTTTCTTTTGTTCTTCAGGCAATCCGCGATTTCAATCTCTAGTTTAGTTACCTTATCTTCTGCATGACTTGTTTTCTTTTTGATGATGCTTTCGAGGTTCTTTTCCAGGTCCGACCTCCTGCGGGACAAATATTTGATCTTTTGAAAATAGACAATTCTATAAAACAAGTTCCTTTCGCTCTTATCTTTAGCCTTCCTTATTTCAACTTCCAGTTCTTGAGTCTTTTGAGTTATTTCATTTCGGACACCTGCTTTTAATTCTTCGCAGGCCTGTTGGTGCTGAGCAAGGGCAGCATGCATGGCCTGTATTTCTGC
>JBDKVE010000370.1:0-25012 GCA_039679345.1 Anaerohalosphaeraceae bacterium | reverse complement strand
TTATTTTCTCGCCGTCGCACTCTGTTGAAGGAGATACATCGCTTGAGAATATGCTCGCATTTATCAATATCGCGCAAAATCAGGAAGGTTATCGGAAGGAAATGGCTCGAACCAGAAGAATTGTAGAAGTCTCCGGGTCACATCTGCCATCTGTTATTCAGGTATCGAAAAAAAATAACACAGTCAAATAGAAGAAACAAAGAAGACAATGAAAAAGACGTGGAAGATGGCAAAAGTGGGATCATGAGACAGGTAAGTTATGAGAACAGATATTTTAGCGCTGCGGTGGATGGTCCGCTGCAGGATGTATAGGTCTGTAATGAATCGGGAGGTCAAAATGAAAAAGAAACTCATGTGTATGGCGGTATTTGGACTATTTGCAGTTTTGTCCATTCCGGCATTTGCAGCAGTGATTGCTCTGAATGTCCCCAATTATTCCTTTGAAGCACCCGCAACCAGTACGTTTGGTTTTGAAGTTGCCGGTTGGGAGGATCCGGGCAATACGGGTGTCTTCAATAACCGTGCCGGATTCGGCAATATGATTATCAATGCCGACGGGAATCAAATGGTGTTCATGAACTGTTATGCCGGGGGTGCCGGAGCCGACAAAAACAATATGTTTGCCGATCTTCCTTATATTTTGACCCGGGGAACCTATAAACTGACCGTTGGCGTGGCGGCCCGGTCGGATTCCAAGCCCACGGATCCGGCAAATACCAAAATGGAATTACGGCTTTTTACCCGCGTTCCCGCTCTGACCGTCCTGGCCAAAAAAGAAGTGGTCTATGGCAATTTGAAAAACAATGAGCTGACCTATTATACGGCAACACTGAATTCTGCTGATATCCCGGCTGAATCAATTGGTTATGGTTTTGGTATCTGGCTTGACAGCACGGTCGGTACTACCGGCGGTGACTGGACGCTGGACAATGTAACCCTGAGTGTGATTCCCATGACCGCATCCAATCCAACCCCTGCCAACGGCCAAACAGGTGTCGGTACGGCCACAGGCAGCAACAGCGACGTAGCGGTTCAACTGGGATGGACAACGGGACGCGACCCCAATGATCAGATAAATCCTGATGTAACAAGTCATTATCTTTATATCGCGGCCAGCGAACCGAATTATGTTGGAGTGGCCCCGATTGTGATCCCGGCCGGAACGCCGACTGCAGATACGGCTTCCAGCCTGCTTACCCTGACGATGGACAAAACCTATTTCTGGCGCGTGGATGAGGCTATCAAGGGATCCAGTCCAACCGATCCCAATACCATTCTCGGCCAAGTCTGGTCTTTTGAGACGATGAAAAGCATCCCGGTGATTGTCAGCCATCCGCAGGATCAACTGGTTGCCCTCGGACAGGCTGCTGAATTGTCCGTGGATGCGACCAGTATCTCGACGGCCTCCTATCAGTGGTATAAATCCATCGACAATGCCAATAATACATTGGACGATGATATCCCGGTTGGAATCAATGCCAATACCCTGACATTCAACAATATTATCCTTGCCGATGAAGGCTATTATTACTGTGTGGTCAACAACGCCAGCGGAACGCCGGTGTGGTCCAATGCCGCATTTCTTGAAATCAAGCGGTTGGTTGGCTGGTATGCTTTTGAAAATGATATTGTCGATTCAGCCGGCGATAATGATGGTACGTCGCTTAAGACTGATCCCAATAATCCGTTCAATTACGCGGATGGCAGAATCGGCAAGGCGATAGTGCTCAATGGCACCGATGATGCCGTCCAGATATCGCGATCGGTTCAGAGCAGCTTTACGATTGCACTGTGGGTTAAAACGACCGTGACGGGCGGTGATGGCGGCTGGTGGACTGGTCGAGGCCTGGTGGATGGCGATATGTCGGGTGCGGTCAAAGACTTTGGAACCTCGGTACGCGGCAGCAAATTCGGCTTTGGCGTCGGGCCGGATACCACGATCTCTTCGGCCAGCAGCATCAATGATGATTTATGGCACTATTGTGTTGCAACACGTGACCACGTGACTGGTCAAATGAAAGTCTATGTGGATGGCCTGTTGGAAACATCTGCAACCGGACCGATCGGGCGCAATGATGCCCCGGACTTCCTGCAGATCGGGAAAATAAGAACAGGATATAACTATCTGACCGGACAGATCGATGATGTCAAACTGTATAATTATCCCCTGTCTGATCTGGAAATCGCGCAGACTTATTATGCCGTGACTGGGCAATCGGTCTGTTTAAAGTCAGAACAGCCTGCGTATGATTTGAATGATGACTGCAAAGTCGATTTGGCGGACTTTTCACTTCTGGCCGGGCAATGGATGGATTGTGCCATTGTACCGGATTGCATTCAGTAAGCCGGAGAAAGCTGGTTTTGAATTACAGGGGTTGCGCCGATCCGGCGCAGCCCCATCATTATCAATGTTCGACTTTCAAATTTTAAAGTGCCATACGGATTAAAGTACATTCTAATGATTTCCCGCAACCGTTGACAAGGTATGGCTTGTGATTGAAAAGTAGATTATCTGTGTAGAAAACCAATGCAGATATATGCAGGAGATGCGGCGGATGGTCCGATGCAATATCAGCGTAATGTTTTTGGATGGGAGATGAAAGATGAAAAAGATTGTATTGGCAATGACGTTATTGATGGTCACAGGGATTGCTCGAGCGGAGTTGTTGGCGGTGCCGAATGCCTCATTTGAGGCCCCGGACACAACGTTCTTCTCGTGGGACATTGCGGATTGGGGTAATCCCGGCAATACAGGGACGTTTTCGAATACAGCGGGGTTCGGTAATCTGATCACCAATGCCGATGGAGACCAGTTGGCGTTTATGAATGGTGATGCCGGCGATTTTAACAATAACATCTACATGGATATGGCTTATACGCTTGAAAGCGGCAAGACCTATACACTGACTGTGGGTGTGGCTGCTCGTTCCGATTCAACTCCGGGTGATCCTGCCAGCACAAAAATGGAATTGCGGCTTTTCACACGCGTTCCCGAACTGACCATTTTGGCAAGCCGGGAAGTTGTCTATAGCGATTTGAGTAATACGGAATTGACCTATTATTCCGCCATACTGAATGCAGCCGATATTCCAGCTTCGGCGATTGGCCAGGGTTTTGGTATTTGGCTTGATAGTACGGCGGGGACCGGCGGTGACTGGACGCTGGATAATGTGACCCTGACCATGATTCCCGAGCCGGCGACAATGCTTTTGATGGGGATGGGAGGTCTGGGACTGCTTAAGCGTCGCAGTTAATGAAATGGAGTGAATGGGTTATCTGCCGCAGACATTCCGTCCACGGCAGATAACCAACGAATGGACTTTACAGGAGATATATGAAATTAAGAGTATATGATCGCAGATATATGGACCGTTCGGGTTTTACGTTGATTGAATTGCTGGTTGTGATTGCCATCATTGCACTTCTGCTGAGTATTGTTATCCCCTCACTGAACAAGGCCAAAGAGTATGCACGCAAGACGATTTGTTCCAATAATCAGCGGCAGATTGGGCTGGCCTTACGGATTTATGCCGAAGAAAACAATGGTACCCTTCCGCCGCAGGCTGCGACCTACTGGGCCTGGGATATTTCCTATTGGACGACGGACCTGATTTTAGCCAGCGGTGGCGATAAAGAGGTCTTTTATTGCCCGAATAATCGGCAAATGAACCCCGATGAAGATATCTGGTGGCGATGGAGCGAAGTTGCGACTTCAGGCGCGCTTCGTGTATCGGGGCTGGAACCGACGGCTTTGGTGGATCGACAGAATAACTATCGGGTTTCAGCATATTTCTTTATTCTCGAGACATTTCGATATTATGAGAGACCCAGTGTTCCTCGTGTTTCAATTTTAGGGACACCGAAAAAACAATGGCTGAGTCGCCTGCGGGATCTGCGGAATCCCTCCTCTGCGGAGATGATAACGGATTCTCTGATCAGACAGGGCGATACCTACTCCGAAGTTGCCGGCGGTGCGGCGACTTTCGGAGTCCTGAACAGGTCCAATCACCTGGATCGAAATGGTAAGGCGGCAGGGGGGAATATCCATTTTGCAGATGGACATAGTCAGTGGCGCAAGATAGATCAAATGCAAACTCGTATCCGAACCGGCGGTGGGGTTGAGGGGCTATGGTAAACAGAGAACCTTTTAGGGATGAAGTTAAAATAAATATCTCACATCAAATTATAAAGGAACAACATTCGATGAAAACAGCCGCTAAACAATGGAGTGTCATTTTGAGCGTGCTGATGGCGATGCTGTGTTGCATTTCGACGATGGCAGCAGGCGAAACCCTTCGCATCCGCCCGCCCGCCGTGCCGCTGGTTGCCCATGACCCGTACTTCAGCATCTGGTCGCAAGCTGACAAACTGACGGATTGTCAGACGACACACTGGACCGGCAAGCCGCATCCGCTCAATAGTATGGTTCGTATCGACGGCCAGCTTTTCCGCATCATGGGGGTTGAGCCGGACGGCGTGTCCGCGTTGCCGCAGACCGATGTGCAGGTGCTGCCGACACGCACGATCTATCGGTTCGCCAACGCGAAAATAAGTCTGGTTCTGACATTTCTTACTCCGGCTTTACCCTCTGACCTTGGCGTGCTGGCGCGGCCGGTAACCTATGTAACATGGGAGGTTGCCTCGTCCGACGGCAGAGCGCATGCCGTGCAGATTGACTTCGGATACAGCGGTTTATTAGCGGTTGATACGCCGCAACAAGAGGTGGTCTGGGACCGTCCGCAGGTGGATGGGTTGGTCGTGACGCGGGCTGGCGCGAAAAAACAACGCATGCTGGTGCGTCGAGGGGATGACTTGCGAATTGAGTGGGGATATGCCTACCTGGCAGCACCTGCAGAGTCACGCACGCAGATCATCGAGGATGGTGTTGTGCGTTTCGATTTGGGTCAGGTTACCAAGCAGGCGGTCGCCTGTTACGCGATGCTTGCCTACGATGACCTCTATTCCATCCAGTATTTTGAGGAACAGCTTCGCCCTTATTGGCGACGCGACGGGTGGGAGGCGGCGGACCTGTTGAAAACCTCAGTGAAAGAGTATGTATCGCTGATCAAACGCTGTTCAGCTTTCGATGAAGCGCTCATGGTTGACCTGGCTAAGGTTGGTGGTGAAAAATACGCGGTACTGTGCGCACTGGCATACAGACAAACCTTTGCCGGCAATAAACTGGCCGCCGACACCAACGGGATGCCGATGCTGTTTCCCAAGGAGAACCATTCCAATGGCTGCATCAGCACGGTGGACGTGCTGTTCCCACAGGCCCCGTTCTTTCTGACGCTGAGCCCCGCACTGACCAAGGCGATGCTGGTGCCGGTGCTTGATTACGCCGCTTCACCGAAATGGCCTTACGGATATGCCCCGCATGATGTGGGTACCTATCCGTTTGCGACTGGACAGGTCTATGGTATGGGACCCAACGAAGGCGATGGCGCCCGCATGCCGTTGGAAGAATCCGGCAATATGCTGATTATGATGGCAGCCCTTGCCAAAGCGGAGGGAAATGCCGACTTTGCACAGCGTTACTGGCCGTTACTGACCCGGTGGGCTGACTACTGTGTCAAAGAGGGGCTTGACCCACAGAACCAGCTTTGCTCGGCGGATATGTTCGGCCACATGCCGCGTTCATCGAATCTTGCACTGAAAGCAATTATCGGCATCGGCGGATATGCACAACTATGCGAGTTGCTCGGCAAACCGCAGCAGGCGAGCACGTATTGGGCGGTTGCCCGGGATTATGCGGCCAAATGGCAAACACTCTCACGAGGTGATGGTCGTACGCTTCTCGCCTACGGCCAGCCTGGAACCTGGGCCTTAAAACACAATCTGATATGGGACCGAGTGCTGGGCACGAACCTGTTTCCCGAAGAAGTGGGTAATATGGAGATCGCCTGGTACCTCAAGGTACAGAACAAATATGGATTGCCCGTGGACAATCGGACGGACATGGCTCTGATTGACTGGACGATGTGGAGTATTGCTCTGGCGCGTGACAACAGGGATTTCGAGACACTTCTTGCCCCGATTTTCCGTTATGTCAATGAGACGCCGACCCGCGTCCCCCTGAGTGACTGGTATGTGACGACGACAGGACAAAAAGCCGGATTTCAGGCAAGGTCTGTGGTTGGCGGCATTTTTGTGAAGCTGCTGGCGGATACCTCGTCATGGAAGCAGTGGTCAACGCAGGCCCAGAAGGTTACCGGCCAATGGGCGGTGCCGAAGATTACGATTTTTGGACCGACCCGGGAACTTGTGCCGACCGCCCGGAAAGAGCCTGTAATGTGGCGTTATACCCTGGAAAATCCCGGTGATGACTGGATGAAGCCGGATTTTGATGATTCGGCATGGAAAGAGGCGCCTGCGGGTTTTGGTACAGCCGGAACCCCGGGGGCTGTGGTGCGTACGGAGTGGAAGAGTAATCAGATTTGGATACGTCGTGCGTTTACACTTGCGGATGAAAAACTCAGCACCCCGTGCCTGATTGCCTGCTATGATGAAGACGCCGTCGTTTATCTGAATGGGGTGCTTGCTGCGGAGCTACCCGGCTGGACGTCGGCCTATGAACAGTTTCCAATCCTGGCTGAGGCGCTGGCGGCACTGCGGGCAGGTAGAAATGTCATGGCGGTATATTGTCAACAAACTTACGGAGGACAAAGCATTGATGTCGGCCTGAGCGTGGCAGCCGAGAGATCTCGCTGGTCTGCCGAAAAAGCATGGCAATGGTATCGACAGAATCCATGGCGATGCGGATTCAATTTTGTGCCTGCCAATGCAATTAGCTATACCGAGATGTGGATGGATTATTCCTTCGATGAAAAACGCATTGAACAAGAGCTTGCTCTGGCCGGAAAAACCGGATTTAACTGTCTGCGTGTAGTATTGCCGTTTGTGGTATGGCAGCATGACCCGGATGCTTTTAAAAAGCGATTTGATACGTTTGTGGCAATCAGCGCCCGCCACGGCCTGAAGGTTATGCCCTGTTTTTTTGATGACTGTGTGTTTGGCGAAATTATCGATCCGGTTTATGGTAAACAGCCCGAGGTTGTGGAGGGCTGGTATGCCAACGGATGGACCCCGTCTCCGGGACACAGTCGGGTCAGAGACCTTTCCATACGTCCCGAACTGGAAAAATATGTCAAAGATATCCTGAATGCACATAAAGAGGATACCCGTATTTTATGCTGGGATTTATACAATGAGCCGACCAACAGCGGCATCGGTGATGCCTCGCTGTCACTGGTCAGGGATGTGTTTGAATGGGCCAGGCAGGTTGGGCCGATCCAGCCTTTGACTACCGGGCTATTCAATGACAATAAATCGCTAAATGCGATGGTATTGGAATTATCGGATATTATTTCGTTTCATTGCTATGATCCGGCCAATGTACTAAAACAAAAGATAACAGAGTTCAAATCATATGGTCGTCCCGTGATTTGCACTGAATGGCTCAATCGCGGGCGGGGGTCTGTGGTTAAGGACTGTCTGCCGGTTTTTCAGGTCGAAGATGTCGGCTGTCTGCACTGGGGGCTGGTCAACGGCAAGACGCAGACCCACCTGCCCTGGGGGCATCGCCCGGGTGATCCGGCCCCAAAACTCTGGCAGCATGACCTTTATTTTGGGGATTATATGCCGTATAATGCCGCGGAGATGGAGCAGTTTCAGAAAGCGATCCAATCTTCTCGAAAAGGTCAAAGCGATACAAATGGATGAAGTATATAGGTCTGTTAATTGCGGGAATTCTACTGGAAAGTTACTATCCGTAATCTGATTTTAATAGAGAGAGGTTGTTTGTGGGAATAATCGATATCTTGGTATTCATACTGTTTGTCATCTGTGTTGTCAGTCTGGGTTTGTGGAAAAGCCGGAATGAGACATCCAGCGAAGATTATTTTCTGGCGGGACGCGGTCTGAAGTGGTGGCTGATTGGATTTTCACTGATTGCCGCCAATATCTCTTCCGAACAGTTTGTCGGCATGAGCGGCAATGCCGCCAGTCACATCGGTCTTGCGATTGCAAGCTTTGAATGGCTTGCCGCGATCACGCTGGTGGTTGTGGCGTTTTTCTTTCTGCCGTATTTTCTAAAGGCGGGCATCTATACCATGCCGGAATTTCTCGAACATCGTTATAATCATTGGGCACGTCTGACCATGGCTGTCTGCATGCTTCTGATTTATCTGCTGCTGCTGGGCGCCGTCACATACTCGGGCGCGTTGACGGTCAATACGATGGCTGAAGAAATGGGTGTAACGCATATACCTTCCATTGCTCAGGCTTCATTGGTTATCGGATTGATTGCGATGGTATATGTCGCTACCGGCGGCTTAAAAGCATGTGCCTGGGCTGATCTTATTCAGGGCAGTGCTTTAATACTCGGCGGTGTTATTATTGTGGTTTTTGCATTTAAAATGCTGGGAGGTGTTTCGGATGCGGCCTACATTGAAAATGTGACATCGGGTGCTGTTGCAGTGAAAACCTTTACTCCGAATCAGGGGGCTATTGAACGCTTTCTGGACCTCAACAAAGTCCGTCTGAATATGTTCCTTCCGAATAATGATTCGGTTTTGCCATGGACGGCATTACTGCTTGGCTTGTGGATACCGAACTTTTATTATTGGGGTTTGAATCAGTATATTACGCAGCGGACACTCGGATCGGCGTCGCTGGCGGAAGGCCAGAAAGGTATTATATTTTCTGCGTTTATGAAACTCCTGATCCCGTTTGCCATTGTCATCCCCGGTATTGTTGCATTTAATCTCTTCTCGTCTGAAATGAAATCCAAGGCCGTCTATGACAATGCTCCCGTCATGGCCCGATATAAAATGGCCAACCCGGGGACTCAAATGGTTCAAATCATAGATTCCCCTTCATCGGAAATCCTTTCGAACTGGCAGAAGGAAACATTTGTCATTGCTGTTTTCTCCGATGAAGCGGCTTTAGAAGCCGGTAAGGTGAAAAATCCGTTTATTCTTCCGATAACACAACAAGAATATCATACGCTGGAGGTCAAACCCTATTCCCTCTTTAAATCGGATGACAAGTCAATTGAAAGTATCTTTCCGGCGCTTTGTTCGGAACTAAAGGCTTATAACAAAACCATCGAAGAGGCTGCAACACAATCCGGCGCCGCAACTCATATCGAAAAATTAATCGGTTATAAATATGACTCTGCTCTTGGGCAGCTATTAAGTAAAGTGCTGCCGAGAAATACCGGATTGGCCGGGTTCGTATTGGCGGCTCTTCTGGGTGCCGTGGTTAGTTCTCTGGCCGCGATGCTCAATGCCGCTTCGACGATTTTTACCATGGATATCTATGCCAAATATATCCAGCCCATGCCCTCACAGAAAGCAAGTGTTTTATTGGGGCGTTTGAGTGTATTTGTATTTGCAGGGATTGCCGTCCTGCTGGCTCCAGCCCTTGGAAATCCAAAGCTCAGTCACAGCATTTTTATGATTATCCAGGAAAGCCAGGCGTTTATCGGCCCGGGTATTGTTGCGGTCTTTGTGCTGGGATTCACTCTTCGCCAGGCCCCGCGATGCTCGGGGGCGATTGGTCTGCTGGGAAGCATTGTGATCTATGGTGTCCTGAAATATATTTCGACTATCGATGAACTGATGAACAATCCTGCAGCGAGTTTTCTTATCGGAAGCTTTCTTAACAGGATGGCCGTTACGTTTATTCTCTGCATCGCAGTTATTGTCCTGCTTTCAATATTCAGGCCTCTTTCGGAGCCGGTGGAGTTCAAGATCAATAATAAAATCGAACTTCATTCGTCCAGGATTGCGATGTTCGCAGGAGTTATCGTTGTCATTTTGACATTGATTCTCTATGTTATATTCAGCCCGATTGGAATTGCCAGACTCTAAGAATGGATGATCGATTATCTCTCGAAAACAACGCATGATGTAAAGAGAAGGGGATTGACATTTGGCTGGTTTTGAGGTATGATATAGAAGAATGGGGAATTGTGGTAAAACTGGTTCATCAATACAAAGAACCGTGGGGAAACACACAGAACAAAATCAATAAAAGAGGTTTTATGTGGACGAAATGGAAAGAGGGTAAAATCAGTGTGTTGGTCATAAGAATTCTGTTGGTTTTCGTTTTTATCGGATCCGCTTCCGCTTGGGCCGACATTACTTATACGCTGATTGATTCAGGGGGCTGGCCTGCGGATATTCGTAATCAAATTGAATCTTCGATAGCTGAGGCGGTTGGGCTTTACAATCAACACGGTTCGTTTAACAAGCAGTTGTATATCAGGTATTCGACCTGGCCGGGGGTAACTGCTGAGGCCAATTTTAACGGTGATTTGACATTCGGCTCGCTGAGAAGCTCCCGCGTTGCACTCCATGAAATGGCCCATACCATGGGCTGTGGAACCTACTGGGACTGGCCAAATCACATGGTCGGCTCATGGAATGGAGCCTATGCAACGGCCAAGATTAAGGAATTTGATGGTGGGGGTGCTTTGCTTTACGGCGATAAATGGCATTTCTGGCCGTACGGACTTAATTACGACAACGAAGATAGCTATACCAATCGAATCCGTCATATCCGATTGGTTGCAGCGATGGCCGGCGACATGGGTTTTTTATCCTTTATCAGGGAGCCGTCTTCTCAGGTTCTGCAGCCCGGAGCTACGGCTGTATTTAGTGTGGAAGCTGCCAATACGCAGAGCTACGCATGGTATAAACAGGGCAATTCAAATCCTCTGACCAATGGAGGGGATATTTCCGGAGCAACGACCAATACCTTGCGGATTGCCAATGTGAAAACCAGTGATGCCGGCCGCTACTATTGCCGGATTTCAGGAGAGCTGTCTTCACGACCGGCCAGTCTGGTGGTTTCAAAGCCGGTGGGCCATTGGAAATTTACCGACAACACCCTCGATAAGATGGGGATCAATCATGGCACGATGGCGGGTTCCCCAGGCTATACCACAGGCAAAATCGGACGCGCCATCGATCTTGACGGAACCGATGATTTTGTGACCCTGCCCGCGGGGGTGGCGGATGCGAGGGATATAACCAATGCCGTCTGGGTGAATTGGGACGGCGGAAACCCATGGCAGCGCGTCTTTGATTTCGGTAATAATACCAGCCAGTACCTGCTTCTGACCCCGCGATCCGGCGATAACACCCTGCGTTTCAGCATCAAAAACGGCGGCGGTGAACAGATGGTGGATGCTGCGCAATTGTCAACAGGCCAGTGGGTACATCTGGCCGTAACCCTCAACGGCGATACCGCGACATTATATGTCAATGGCGCCGCAACGGCCAGCAACAGCAGTGTTACCATCAATCCGTTTGATTTTATGCCGAATAAAAACTATGTCGGCGACAGCCAATATGCCGCAGACCCTCTGTTCAATGGCCGCATGGACGAATTCCGCATCTATAGCTACGCCCTGACAAGTGCGGAAATCCAGACTCTGTATGCCGGTGTCCCGAAGTCTCCTTTGCCTGCGGCAAATACTGCCAATGTACCTACCCAGTTGTGTTTGACATGGGATGGCGGGGTGTCGGAAGAAAACGCCTGGCAGGTCTATGTGGGGACATCACTAACTGCGATAACCAATGCCACGCCGTCCAGTACGGAATATTATGGTATTCGATACGAGCAGCAGTTCTCGACTCCAATGCTGCTGCCCAATACCTTCTATTATTGGCGAGTGGATCCACTTTTACCCGATGGAACGGTATTAAAAGGGCGGATTTGGCCATTTACAACAGGCAGTACTACCGGACAACTGACGCCCAAATTTGTACAATATATGATAACCAAACCCAATGCAGTTGAGGGAGTGGAATATAATCAGTCCCTGACAGGGGAGGTGCTTACGGCAGGGGCGTCGAATTTCCAGAAGCTTGCCGGGCCGGACTGGATTGAAATCTCATCTGATGGCCGGATTACCGGAATACCTCCGGAAGGCGCAGCCGGGCAGACCGCCTGTACGGTGCAAATTGCGGATGCGGCCGGACGGGCCGATGAAGCGGTGGTATCGATTCTGGTTCAGGATACCTGTTCCGGGATGAAAGGACTTCCTGATTTGACCCGCTTTGCAGAGCAATGGCTCTATGCCGGACCTGTGTTTAGTCCTTCCGATCTGGATCAGAACCAGCAGGTGGATTTGGCGGACTGGTCTTACTTTGCGGCTGACTGGAATTACATCGCAGACCCCGGCCTGGTTGCGGCCTGGACGATGGATGAAGCCATGGGGGTTACGGCGGGAGACGAATTGGGACAATACCCGGCGACATTGCAGAATATGAATACTCTATGGCGTCCGGTAGAAACCATTCCCGGCAAGACCAGCCATTGCTTGGCCTTCGATGGCGTGGATGATTATGCTGTCGTCTCTGGTTTCAAGGGTATCGGCGGTGCACAATCCCGCACCTGCATGGCTTGGATTAAAACGAGCAGCAGCGGCGCAGAGCAGACCATTCTGTCATGGGGAAGTGCGTCTGCAGGAACGAAATGGATATTCCGGATTCAGCCCACGGGGGAACTGGCAGTCGTGGTGTGGGGAGGCAATTTTAAGACGGTGACTACTCTTAATGATGGCCGCTGGCATCATGTCGCCGCGGTATTGCCCGATAGTGCAGCACCCAATGTCACCCAAATCAAACTTTATGTGGATGGACAGCTTCAGACCAATGCATTCTCCAACTCCACACAGACCATCAACACAGGGCTGACTGAAGATGTGCAGATTGGCAGCTTTTTCAATGGCTCTCAAGTGTCTTTTTTCAAAGGGCTGATCGATGACGTACGCATCTATAATAGAGCCTTAAGTGGGGATGAGATTGCCTGTCTGGCTCAGGCTTCTACAGTTGCATACTGGCGATTTGAAGAAGGCCCTCTCTATGCTCCGGTTCTGCATGGTGCGGCCGGCAACGGTGTCTTTTACCCCGGTGCTCTGGATAGTTCCGGCAATGGAAACCATTTATCGGTCTTTGCCGAAGGATGGGCAGGGTATGGCTACCGAAATGATGTTGCCAATTCGGTGTTCTCGGAAACCGGTGTGGCCAATAAGTTCAGCGTCCAGAACACCGGCCCCAATCCGGCCATGTCCACCGGATCAGAAGCCATGCGGACAATGACCCCCAAAGCCTTTACCATTGAGGTCTCATTCAAACCCGAATCCGGCGGATTTCGCACCTTAATTGGCCGTGATTCGTATGGAGCGATAGCAGAAACCCCGGCAATGCCAGCGTTGAATCTGCAAATCACGCCATCCAATGCGGTTGCCATCAAGTTTGCCGATGTGGCGGGCAAATGGCATACCGCCCAGTCTGCCGACGGACTGATCCAGGGCTTTACATTCCCGAATGCGGCTCAGGGCCATTGGTATCACGCCGTCGCCGTCAGCGACGGAACTTTCCTGTCTCTGTATCTGGCCGATGTGGATGCTGGCAGGGGCTATGAACTGGTGGCACAGACGGATATGACATTGAGCGGCAGTACCAACACCGCCCTGACAGCCGGTTTAGGGTCGGGCAGTGACTGGCAGGCCGGCACATGGTCGGTCGGTCGGGGCTTGAGCAATGGCGGTCATGCGGACCGGGCTTATGGATTTATTGATGAAGTCCGGATATCCAGCAAAGCTCTGATGCCATCGCAATTTCTTTATGCCAAACCTTAAAGCCATAAGGCATATCTAATAATTCATATTGGCGGACATAAGGAATCTTTTTGTCTCTGGCTGCGTTAGTTAAAAGCCGCTTTATTATCCAAATAAAGCGGCTTTTGTCTTTCAAGATTGCAATAATTCTCTCTCTGCCGCTGGAAATCACTTAGAGCCACCCTTCAATTATTTCAAACGAGAGCGAGAAATATTTTTCAACCGAGCTTGAATAACAGTTCTTTGGCGAATACAATCTTGGGTTACTATAGTCAATATAAGGAGTCCAAATGTATAGAACATCAATCTTATGCTGGCTGGCTTTGACAATTCTGATCAGTATTATTCCCGGTGATGCTCAGGGTGCAGAAGGTGACCAATTCCTCGATGGAATCGGCGAGACCGCATTGATTGCCCGTTACCTGTTCAATGGAAATGTCGAAGACCGATCAAGAAATAGCTATCATGCCACATTACACGGCCAGCAGGCCGTATTTGTGGAGGATGAGCAGTTCGGCAACGTACTGTCTTTGCCGGGAGGTACGAATGGCGCTTATGTTCAGATTCCCGGCCAGGCCCTGGTTGGCATCGAAAATCTCAGTGTAACCGGCTGGATCAATATCAGGGATTTGACCCCTTGGCAGCGTTTTTTTGACCTGGGGCAGGGGCCGGACCGCTACATATACTGCACCCCCGTGGGCGAAGAACGGTCTAATGGCTGCCGTGTCCGCATGACGGCGGAAGGATATAATCAGGAAAAGGGGCCTGCCGCATTTCGAGTGTCGGAAGGGCAATGGGTGCATCTGGCCACGGTGCTGGACAACGCTAACAAGACCCTTGCTCTGTATGTCAATGGCGCTCGTGTGGGTCTGAGTACGGATGTAGCCTGGTCGCTGGCGGATATTCTAAATCAAGACGATACCGCTGCCAATAAGCTGTATATTGGCAAGTCCTTGTATGAAGGTGATGCCTATCTTGGCGCTAGGGTATATGATGTTCGCTTCTACAGCATTGCTTTAACCGATGCACAGGTCGCTGTTATCCGCCACAATGCTATTTCGGATGAAGATATGGCAGTTACAGAAGACAAAACCGAAAAACAACCGGAGGCACAAAGTGAACAAGAGGGCCGCCTTCCGGTCAAGGGATTGATAGGCGTGCCGAATGTTGCAGTACAAACAGTCGTTGGGTATCTGCCGCATCTGCCTTATACTATTCCAGGAACCTATCGTGATAATGCCAACGGCCCTCTGGTCCGTGTCATCTGGCCGGCTCCGACGGACAACAGCGATGTGGCGAAGGCCGGAACCTATACGGTGACAGGGACTGTTCCCGGTACCCAGTTTAAACCCAAGGCCACAGTGACCGTGCTGGCCAAGTCCACGACCGATTCGGTTGCGCAACCTGTCTTACAGCCGTTTCCTTTGGGGCAGGTGGTTCTAAATCCTGACAAAGAGGGGCGAGATACTCCTTTTATGAAAAATCGTGACAAATTCATTCAGGGGTTGGCCAAGACCGATCCGAATAGTTTTCTCTACAATTTTCGCGATGCCTTTGGCCAGAAACAGCCGGACGGTGTACGTCCGCTGGAGGGCTGGGACAGTCAGACCACACGTTTGCGAGGTCATGCCAGCGGCCACTACCTGACTGCCATTGCACAGGCTTATGCCAGTACGACTTATGATGCAGAATTGCGTGCCAATTTCTCACAGAAGATGGACTATATGATCAATATCTTGTATGACCTGTCGCAGAAATCCGGCAAGCCTGTGACCGCTGGCGGCCCCTGTAATGCAGATCCGGCCAGCGTGCCGCCGGGGCCGGACAAGAAAGGGTATGATTCTGATTTAAGCCGAGAGGATATTCGCACGGACTACTGGAATTGGGGGGAAGGTTTTATCAGCGGCTATCCGCCGGACCAGTTCATTATGTTGGAGCAAGGGGCCAGTTATGGCGGCCGCAATAACCAGATTTGGGCACCTTATTACACCCTGCACAAAATTCTGGCCGGGTTGATGGACTGCTACGAGGTCGGCGGCAATCCCAAAGCACTGGACATCGCCAAAGGCATGGGGATTTGGGTATATAAGCGTCTCAAGGCGGTGCCTGCGGAGACCCGCATCCAGATGTGGAACCGTTATATTGCCGGTGAATACGGCGGGATGAACGAAGCGATGGCACGGTTGTATCTGATGACCGGTGACAAACGTTTTCTGGAATGCGCCCAACTATTTGACAATATCAATTTCTTCTTCGGTAACGCTGCACACGACCATGGTCTGGCCAAAAATGTCGATACTCTCCGCGGCAACCATGCTAATCAGCACATTCCGCAGATTATCGGTTCACTGGAGACCTACAAGGGTACGCAGGATATCACTTACTATCATGTGACGGAGAACTTCTGGGAGATCTGCACCCACTGTTATATGTACTCCATCGGCGGCGTGGCCGGCGCCAGAAATCCCAATAACGCGGAGTGCTTTACAGCCCAGCCTGATACCCTGTTTGGCAATGGATTCTCAGAGGGCGGACAGAACGAGACCTGTGCGACGTATAATCTGCTCAAACTCAGCCGTCAGCTTTTTATGTTCGAACAGGACGCCAAATACATGGATTACTATGAGCGGGCCTTGTACAACCATATTCTGGCCTCTGTTGATGAGGATAATCCCGGCAACACATACCACGTCCCGCTCAATCCGGGTGCACGCAAAAGTTTCGGTAATGCCCGGATGGATGGTTTTACCTGCTGCAATGGCACGGCCCTGGAGAGCAGCACCAAGCTTCAGGATTCCATCTACTTCAGGAGTGTTGATGACAGTGCATTATATGTCAATCTTTATATCCCCTCGACCCTGACCTGGCCTCAGAAGAAGGTGGCTGTCAGGCAGTCTACCAGTTTCCCCTGCTCGGATACCACCACCTTGAGCCTGGCCGGAAGTGGAAATTATACTGTCCATGTCCGTGTCCCCAATTGGGCCACGCAGGGTTTTTTTGTCAAGATTAACGGTAAAGCGCAGGCTGTCAAGGCAATCCCCGGAACATATCTGAACCTGGGGCAGAACTGGCAGGATGGCGATACCATTGAGTTGAAGATACCGATGGATTTCTACCTCAATACGGTCATGGACCAACCTAATATTGCCAGCATTTTTTACGGCCCGATTTTATTGGCCGTGGAAGAACCTGCACCTCGCTCAACCTGGCGCAAGGTGATCCTGGACTCGGAGGATATCAGTGAATCCTTTACCGGGGATCCCGGCACCCTGCGGTACAACACTAATGAGGTGAGTCTAAAACCCTTCTATGAGGTATATAGTCGCCATTCGGTGTATCTCGATGTGACTCTGGAATAAGGAGCCTGTTTATGATGTACTCATTTGGCTGGATCAAGCCTGTTATAAAAACAATATGCACAGCCGTCTGTTCAAAACACAGTTCCAAGAGCCTTATTCTGCTGTTGGTGCTGTTCTGCACGATCGGCTGCATGAATTCACAGGAGTCTCAGATGCAAACATTTATTGATCGTCATGTTCAGACTTTAGAGCCCCTGAATACAGCCATGGGGCGGGCTTACTATACCGCGGAGGTCACGGGCAGCCAGAAAGACTTTGACCAGGTTCGGGAATTACGCCTTCAAATCAATCGTTTGTATTTAAATCAAAAGGATTATGCATTTCTTCGGGAGACAAAAGACACCGGAAAAGTTCAGGACATCCGCCTCGCACGCCAGCTTGACCTGCTCCTGATCGACTATTTGCGCAGCCGGATGGATACGGTTTTACTGGAATCCAGCATCCAGCTTCAAACCCAAATTACGGAACGCTATAACAATTACCGCGGCAGTATCGACGGCAAACCGATGAATATGGCGGATATTTATCATATCCTGACCACGGAAAATGATGCTGCTTTGCGGAAGAAGGCATGGCAGGCGTCCCGGGAGGTTGGAACTGTCGTTGTCGAGGATTATCTGCGACTGGTCAGGATGCGTAATAAGCTGGCGCAGGGAATTGGTTACCCGAATTTTCACACGTATTCCCTGTTTTCCAATGAACAATCGGTGGAGGTCCTGGATGCGCTGCTGGATGAACTGGACCACCTGACGGCCCAGCCATTTACCCAACTCAAGTCGGAGCTGGACGCAATTTTGGCCGAACAGTATGGTATTGCCGTTGCGGATCTTCGGCCTTGGCATTATCATGATCCTTTCTTCCAGCGAACTCCGTTTGTGTATGAAATGGATATGGACCGGTACTATACGGATCAGGATGTGGTTAAGCTTTCCGCCGATTATTTTGCCGGGATCGGCTTGCCGGTCGAAGATATTATCGCTCGCAGTGACCTATATGAAAAAGCTGGGAAAAATCCTCATGCATTTGCAATGAATATTGACCGATGCGGCGATGTTCGCATTCTTACGAATGTAACCAACTCAGAGCGGTGGATGGAAACCATGCTTCACGAACTTGGACATGCGGTGTATTCCAAATATCACAATTTGCAGGAACCGTATTTGCTGCGTGAAACGGCACACGCGTTTACCACGGAAGCAGTGGCCATGTTTTTTGGACGGCTCTCGCGAAACTCAGCCTGGATGCAGGACATGCTGAACCTGAGTGATCGCCAGCGAGCCGAACTGCAGCCGATCGCATCCAAGTATCTTCAGTTTCAGCAGCTATTGTTTGCACGGTGGGGACTGGTCATGTATCATTTCGAAAAGGCAGTCTATGCGGATCCGGAGCAGGACCTCAATACGCTCTGGTGGGATCTGGTCGAAAAATATCAGGGGATTCACCGGCCGGATGAAAAACCGGATGCCGGATGGGCCTCCAAGCTCCATTTCACCGGGGCACCCTGTTATTATCACATTTATATCCTCGGCGAGTTGCGGGCTTCGCAGTGGCAGCATTACCTTGTTCATAATATCCTGAAATCTTCAGAGAATGAAGAAGTCGGCTTTTTCAGGGATCCGCGCATAGGTACCTATTTTAAAGAACAGGTTTTCGGGCCCGGGGCAGTATACTCCTGGAATGAAATGATTCGCCGCAGTACGGGCGAACCGCTGACTCCAAAATATTTTGCTGAACAGTTTGTTCCTTAAATCTCTCGTATATGAACATCGACTTATGATGCACTGCTTACTGACAACGCCCCATTACCTGTGGGAATAAAGAGATTCTTATGTTGCTTCAAAAACGATTCTAAAGACACCCCCCGTTATTTCACTGAAATAGCGGGGGGTGTTTAATAAGGAGACCTTGATAGTCACCTGATTTATGCTGTCTGGTTTTACAGGTTACTTCCTGACAATTCTGCCGGCAAAGCCGCCGCCGGAAACCAGTTTGATTTCCAGTTTATCGTCCCGGGTGATTGTTTTGGTGATTTTCTTGTAATCTTCAGCAAACCGGTCGGCATTGACGCCATCCTGAAAGAGGGTCAACTGGAACTGGCCTTCGGGCAGGAATGAGCAATCCACTGTGCAGGTCATTTCTGTTTCGCCGTTCATGCCGCCGATATACCAGTCTTTGCCATACTGACGGGCCATGAAGGCGTACTCGGCCATTTTGGCATCGAGGACAATCGTGTTATGCCATATTGCCGGGACGAGGCTGAGAAATTCCATGCATTCCGGTTCACGGAGATAATTGGATGGGCTGTCGCAGAGCATCTGCAGGGGGCTGTCGTAAAGGACGTACATGGCCAGTTGACGGCAGCGTGTGCCAATACTCATGGGGCGTTCGTTGATGAATTTGAACTGGTCTTTTCCGGCATTTCGCATTGCCCCCGGCGTGAAATCCATGGGGCCGGCCACCATACGCGTAAACGGCAGGGTGATGGTATGCTGAATGGAGCAGGAGTCGGACCACTTGTTCCATTCATTGCCGAGAACGCCTTCCTGCGAGATGTAGTTGGGATAGGTTCTGCGAAGGCCGGTGGGTTTGTAAGCACCGTGGAAATCGACGAGCATCTTGTGCTTGGCGGCTTCAGCGAGTATGCGTTCATAATAGTTGACCATCCACTGGTCGTCGCGCTGCATGAAATCGACTTTCAGGCCGACGACGCCCCATTTGGCGAACTGCTCCATGGCCGGCTGCAATTGCCGGTCAAGGGCCAGCCAGCTCATCCAGAGAATGACGCCGACGTTTTTCTGCTTGCCGTAATTGACGATTTCCGGGATGTTCATGCCGGGTTTGGTGGTCAGCAGGTCGTCCTGCGGGGACCAGCCATCATCGATAATAATGTATTCGATGCCGTATTTGGAGGCGAAGTCGATGTAATATTTATAGGTTTCGGTATTGATGCCGGATTTGAAATCGACGCCATAGATGTTGTTGGCATTCCACCAGTCCCAGGCGACTTTGCCGGGTTTGATCCACGCGGTATCTTTTAAGCGGCAGGGTTCGGCCAGCTTATAGACCATTTGATTGGTCAGGAGGTCTTTGTCGGTGGGGGCGATGACGACGGCACGCCAGGGGAATGAACGGGTGCCCTGGGTTTGTGCCAGGTAATCGGCCCGGGATTTGATTTTGGCGTTCAGCGGCGAGGTGATTTCCATATCCAGTATCACACGGGGGAAAATCCCGGTGAAGCCGGCGCCCGAGGTGCCTTGCAGATACAGGCCGGGATAATCAAGCAGGTCGGATTCGACGATAGCCACTTTGGGGCCGCCGGCAATATCCGCGACCACGGGCAGGGGGGCGAATTGCTTGTCGGTAATGGTGTCCAGATTCATCGGCAGATAGTGCCGCTCGGAATGGCTGTAAAAGCTTTCTTCCTGCCCGAAGTAAACAGCGGGGTTGCCGGGGAATGTAAACCGCACCTGCTCATCCATCACCTTGACACTGTCCGGCAGAGACGTCGTGAATCGATAAGCGACCCCATCATCATAGGCCCGGATAATCAGGCTGAATGAATCGAAATGAAGGGTCAGTTCATGGTACACATCCGGCACGAGGCTGAATTTTTCAGGGACAACGACCTGAATCTGTTCATCGACTGAACGCGAGACGGTGTTTTTCACTGTGGCATCAGGCCCCAACGCACGGTTTCCATCCAGGGTCAGACTAATAGGGCCGATTATCAGCAGGTCCGATTGCTGGTACTGAATCGATAAGCTCAGTTGTTTGTCTGTTGAAACGGCAACCTGAATCTTCTGATCAGGGCTTTGCAGCTTGAAGGGAGCTCCCTCGGCATACAGAATCGATCCGGTGACAGCAATAACAGCCATAAGCCACTCCTTTTTGCACATGATTCGTCCTTTCCTGTTCGAGATGTTATTCCAAACAATACGATAGTCTATTGGGACAATCCGGTTTTTGAATATGGCATTATGAAGTCCAACAGCAAAAAATGCAAACGAAATATTGGCGATGTATTTAGTCTAATATTTTATGCTTGCACGAATTATTGGTGTGCCATAAGATAATTGAAAATCGGTTTTGAATAGCCGGAGGACAACAATTTCTGAAATGGCAAAACAATTTTGTATATGGCAACGTTAAGGATGGGAAAAGATTAGCATTTGGCACTTGGAAGGACTGGCATGACTGACGACACGAAGGAGTCTTTAGCGGCAATAAATCCCGGACGTCCTGAGAAGAGACATCTTGCTCAACGACTGAGGAATGTTTTGATTGTAATCATCGTACTGGCCCTGGTGCTGCCGGGGCTGGTTAAAGTCAGAAAAATGTATCATGTTGTGAATTGCAGACTTAATATGATTTACAATATTCATTCGGCATTTAAATGTTACGAATATGATTATAAAACATACCCTTTGTCAGACCAATGGTGTGATTTGCTGTGTGTTCATGGAGATGTCGCACCGAAAGGCTTTTATTGTCCGGCCTCCGATGCAGTCGAGGGGGAGTGCACCTATGCGTTAAACAGGTATTTATATGAAAGTCAGCCATCTGAACAACCGCAGGATATGGTGTTTTTGTTTGAGACGGATGCTGGGAAAGACTCCGGCCCAAGAACCGAATCCATTCAGCAGCGCGCTTTCTGTCAGCATTTCAGCAAAGAGCAGGACAATCGGTACGAATACCTGAAAGACCGAAAGGTTTATCCGAGGCGGTGGAATCTGGTCGGCGGGCCGGAGATAGCAACAACCGGCTATCACGGGACCTGTCAGGTCTATTTGCGTAACGGCAGCGTTCTGGAGGTCAAAAAAGAAGACCTCCCCGGCCTGCGATGGAAACCGGACACTGTAGTTGCTCCAAATAAAAAATAAAACTGAAGAAGAAAGAGAATATGATGCGATATTTCTATATCCAGGTACTTGTGGCGGTGATGTTGCTTCAGGCAGGTTGTCATAGGCCTGCAAACAGTTCTGCTCAAACAAAACCGTTGCTCACCGACAAGGAAGTCATCGCTATCGCCGATGAGGAAATCAAACGAAGAGGTCTGGATAAGAAATACGGATTTGATTTTGATGAAATTCATAAAGTATCTACGAGGGTATATATAGATGTATTGTTTGCTGATGAATTATGCTCCTTTACTCTTGATGAAAATGGTGGCATCATTAACAATAAATGCGAACATACTGATATGTATTCATTTATGAAACAGCCCGGATCGACCGTGTTGAGAAATAAAGAAGAAGCCCATTTATATTTTGAGGATTGGTGTAAAAAACGACTTCCTGAAAAGGAAATGAAACGACTATTTTGTTCTTATTTTCCCAAAGGCTGGTGGGTAAGTTACAGAGATATGGGTTTTCTCGGACATGGGGCTTATTTTACTGTTATTGTTCGTGAAGACAGTGAAGTGGACCAGATTATGTTTGGGAAATAATGATTATGTTTGCTTTCAAGTGTAACTTCGGCAGGTCTGAATTTGTCATACAAAGATAAGCCTCTTTCTGTCGCAATGTAAATACAAAGTCGAGAAGTGGTTAAATGCTATAATATATGATAGTGAAAGGACTGAATCGATGAAAACATCACGCAGGGCGTTTCTGAAGGCCGCGGCCATCACGCCGATGATACTTCCATCCTCCATCTGGGCGGCCGAAACCAAGCCAAATGACCGTATTACGGTGGGCTGTATCGGCATGGGTAAGCAAAGCCGGGGCCTGCTGGAGGGATTCCTTTCTCGGGCACAGGTCGTTGCGGTCTGCGATGTGGATACTACGCGTCGGGGAAATGCCCAGAAACGAGTGAATGATTACTATACCCGTTTTCCAGATCAGGGTACGGCCGATTGCAAAGCCTATGTCGATTTCGAGGAAATCATCGCACGCAAAGATATCGATGCAGTGTGCATCGCCACGCCTGACCACTGGCACGCCATCCAGAATCTGGCGGCCCTGCGTTCCGGCAAGGATGTCTATTGCGAGAAACCCCTGACTCACGATATTCAGGAAGCCATCGATATTATGCGGGATGTGGACAAATATGGTCGTGTCCATCAAACCGGCTCCATGCAGCGGTCGTCGGCGGAATTCCGTGTTGCCTGTGAGCTGGCCCGCAATGGCCTCATCGGAAAAATCGGACGTATCGAATGCAGTTTCGGCGACCCCGGCCGGCCGTGCGACCTGCCCGAAGAAGCCATGGAACCGGGTCTGGATTGGAACCGGTGGGTTGGGCCGGCACCCATGCGGCCGTATAGCTCGGTGTTAAGTCCGCGCGGGATGCATGACCACTTTCCGGACTGGCGGAATTATTGGGAATTCGGCGGCGGGATGGTGACCGACTGGGGCGCGCATCATCTGGATATTGCTCAGTGGGCGCTGGGGATGGATGACAGCGGACCTGTTGAAATTCTTCCGCCGGACGATGCCAGTGCCAAACGCGGCGCGAAGCTGATTTACGCTAATGGGACTGAAGTGATTCATAAGGATGGCTTCGGCGTGCACATGTATGGCGAAAAGGGTGAAATCCGCGTCAATCGCGGCAGATTCTGGTTTATCCTTGGCGATAAGACCATTTCGAAATACACGGATCGGGAAGACGGCGGCTCGCTCGAGTCCAAACTGATGATGGTGGAACGCGAGTATCTCAAAGATGCCAAAGTGCGGCTTTATAAGGTCAAGGCCGGCCACATGGATGATTTTGTCGAATGCATGAAGACACGCAAGAAGCCCATTACCAATGAGCAGGTTGGCAGTCGTTCGGCCATCTGCTGCCATCTGATGAATCTGGCGTACCGTTATCATCAGGCCATCAAGTGGGATCCGGCAAAATGTGCGTTTGCCGGCGGAACCGGCAATCCTGAATGGATTGGCCATAACTACCGCGATTACAAGAAAAAAGCATAGTTGCTGTCAGATTTTATTAAGCCCGTTTGGTTGTGCAATGGCATAGCCAAACGGGCTTTTTGTTGCGCAGGCCACTATAAAACCACTTCACTCCGGGCGATAAATCATTGAATATCAGGATAGAGCAGGTATTTTTGCCGGGTGGGCAGAAAGGCTTCAAGTTGTTTTTGGGACTGGGCTTTGATGTCCTCCACAGACTTTTGCTCGGTGATGGCAATGCGGATTTGGTCGGTACCGCACAGGCGGTCAAAGTGCGACTGCCGCCATTGGAACTCTTTGGGGTACATCTTGCAGGCAATTTGGACAATATGGACACCGCTCCAGAATGGATCCAGACGCTGTCGGTCGGTGATGGTGATTTGCACGCCGGAGCATTCCTGATCGGCATGTTTGGAGGCGGTGGGGGTGAAACGTACCGGTGTAAACCGCATACCAGGCAAGCTGGCCTTGTTCAATTCCGCCGCGAAGGCTTCCGCGTCAATCCAGGGGGCGCCGCATTGCAGAAAGGGCTTGTCTGTGCCCCGGCCTTCGGATAGATTCGTTCCTTCCAGCAGGCACAGGCCGGGATAGACCGCCGCCGCGTCGAGGCCGGTCATATTGGGGGAGGGCTTGATGAAGGCAAGCCCCGTCTGGTCATACCACAGGCTGCGCTGATAGTTGGCCATTTCAATCACTGTCAGGTCTGCCTGCACGCCGTTTTTGAGCCATTTCTGTCCGTTAAACAATCTGGCCAGTTCGCCGATGGTCATGCCGTGTCGGACGGGGATGGGATACAGACCGACGAAGGATGCGAAGTCTTTATTTAGGATATTGCCCTGAACGCTGATACCATTGATAGGGTTGGGCCTGTCCAGCACTACAAATGGCTTGCCGCATTCGGCGGCTGCTTCCATGGCATAGGCCATGGTATAAATGTACGTGTAAAACCGTGCCCCGATATCCTGAATGTCGAATACCAGCACATCGACTTTGGCCAGCATTTCCGGCGTAGGTTTATTTGTCTTTCCATAAAGGCTGTAAATCGGGATACCGTTAAAGGATGTGTCGGTCACTTTGACCCCATCCTGTGCAACGCCTTCGAATCCGTGCTCGGGTCCAAACAGTGC
>JBDKVE010000369.1:0-15446 GCA_039679345.1 Anaerohalosphaeraceae bacterium | reverse complement strand
GTGTTTTTTCGGTTGAGCTTTTTTTATTGCAATACAGACAATATTTATCGACATATGTTATCTTATGGGCATACGGTGAGGGTTGCGTTGCATGTCTCGATGACTACGTGTTAACGCTTTGATACTGTGATTAGGATAAATGGTTGAATAGGCGGTGGTCAGGGTACAGAAATGATAAAAAGGCTTCTCTTGAAAATGACATATCTGCATTCAAGAGAAGCCTTTAAAGTTCTTAAATAGATTGTTAAGACATTTTGGGATGTATTAACCGATTTAATTCAGCATGCCCATCAGGACCAGCCGGGCTTCCTGACGAACATTAATTACCTTCTTCAGTTCCGCCTGTGCTGCGGCAAGTTCTTTTTGAGCGGCCTCTTTGGCTGTTCTCAGGGCCGTCAGTTTTGCCGTGATTTCGTCTGCGGATGCCGATTCATTCTGTAGTACTTCTGTCAGTGCCGCAGAAGTCTTCTGGACTTCGCTTTGTTCAGTAGCGGGCTGCTGAGGAGGCGTCTGGCCACCCTGTCCCTGGCCGCCGGGGCGATTACCACGGCCTGCCATGCCCAATCCGCGGGTATTGACCTGATTCGAAAGGGTCATTACCTTCTTGAGCGGAGTTTCGATTTTGGCCCATTCTGCATCGGTGGCGTTTAGTTGAGTCTTGGTCATTTCAAGCATACGAGCCTGAAAATCACCCTGACCTCGCTGTCCACCCTGACCGCTTTGACCACCAAAACCGCCTTGCTGCCTCTGAGCAGGGGGCTGAGGCTGAGAATCAGCGGCCCAGAGGAATGGGATAGATGCTGTTACCAGTAAAAGACTTGCTGCGACTACCAACAATTTACGATTCGTTAGCATGGTTTGCTTCCTTTCTCTTAAAAATTTAGTGTGTGATTAAAAACAAATCGTGAAAAGAAAGACGGCTAACCGTCTGATAATATTGCATAAATTTTGTCTTCCAAATCAAAAATCTGATAATATTAGGTTTAGTAAAATATATTAGTGGATAGGAATGCATGCATATTAGGTCGTATATGTCCAGTCGATGTGCAGTTTTTAAAGGACTATTTTACGGGTAAAATATTATTATAACTTCAGTATTAACAAATAGATAGAAAATACACAGGATATTTGGTGAATATTTTTGTGCATTTTTGACCTGAATTTACATTTAGCTATAGAGGCTATCATGGTTTATGTAGAATTACATAGATGACGAATAAAGATACAAAAAGCGTTCGATTTTTTGGCCTGTACACCACGGTCCAGGGGCGGGTGTATGCATTTTTGATGATGCTGCTGCACAACCGAAATGCAGCCGAAGAGCTGCTGCAGGATACGGCTGCGACGATGTGGGAAAAATTCGATTCCTTTAAAGAGGGCGAAAATTTCGGCGCCTGGGCGATAGCCATCGCACGCAACAAGGCTTTTGAATACCTTCGCAGCAACAAGAAAATGAAGATGCTGTTTTCCGAAGAGTGTTATCAAAAAATGTGCGAGAAGGCGTCCGACTCGTCGGCGGATTTTCATTCAAGACTCGGCGCACTGGAGCAGTGTATTCGGAAACTGGAGCAGGAACAGCGCCAGTTGCTGCATCTGCGATACCAGGACAATGTGCCGGTCAAGGAAATCTCGCAGCGGGTTGGAGGGTCCCCTCGATTGGTTTATAAAAAATTAGTCTGTATTTTTGAACTGATGCGGGTATGCATTCAGCGTACCGTTGCCCAGCAGGAATTATAACAATCGCTATGAATAGAATGGAATTTGACATCCTGATTCTGAATCTGCTTGAAAATGGTCTTTCGGACCAGGAACTCAGGCAGCTTCAGGATATTCTGGTGAGCAGTCCCGAACACCTTGAGCGGTACTGTGAGTTTGTCAAGAATTATACAGCCATGCAGGTCAAACTGGATTCAGGGCTGATGATTAAGCCGAAAGGTGCCGCGGATTTAAAATCACTGGATATGTCCCTGTGGCAGGCACTGGCCGAACAGGAACGTCAGGCTGAAACAATTGAGGTTCACCCGATTGCCGAGACGCCTGCATTAATTATGGGGGTTCGCGAGAAAAAACGTCAGCTTCAATTGCCGCGGAGAATTTCCCGAATCAGTCTTTATACGGCTATTTTGGGATGGGTGGCAATGCTGCTGGTGATTGGTTATGTCATTCGGCATCCCCGGCATGTTACGCTGCCGACAGCGACGCTGGTCGAAAGTGTTGCCGCTCGCTGGCAGGACCACGCATTCGAAGGGAAAGCTGGAACAAGACTTTATAATACCGACATACCGCGACAGTTAATTGCAGGATTAGTCAAAATCCGGATGGACAGCGGGGCTGAAGTTCTGATTCAGGGTCCGGCAGAGTTTTGTGCCGAGGAGACCAATCAGTTTTATATGGCTTTTGGAAAAATCAGCTCGAGGGTTCCATTGGGTGCAGAAGGATTTGTTGTTCGCACGCCGTCGGCGACGGTGGTGGATTATGGAACGGAGTTCGGTATGCTGGTCGACAAAACCGGACGTACTGAGGCACATGTCTTTAAAGGCCAGGTTGAATTGCGATGCGGTTCGGACCCGGTCCGACATGGTGGTGGACAACGGCTTGCAGGCGGGGCAGCAGGGGTCGTTACCGCAGATCAGCAGCTTGACGGAGCATTGCGCCGTGCGGAAAAATCGATGTTTATTCGTGACGTATCCGAAGTGGACGGTTCGATGCTGGATGGTCTGCAGTTGAATCTGGCCGATATTGTCGGCGGCGGCAACGGTTTTGGTTCCGGCAGGATATTTGGCGGGATTGATCCGCAGACCGGCGCTGCTCGTGCCGAGCTGGACAAGAATGCGACCGGAAATCGTCAATCACCTCATCGATTTCTGGCGACCCCCGATTTTCCGTTTATTGACAGCATCTTTACCCCCGGATACGATGCACAGCCGACCCAGGTGTCGACAACCGGATTGACCTGTGATGCTTTTACCAAAACATCCGGCCTGATATGGGGTTATCCGTTTAATGGAGCATGGCATGAGGGTGTCGGAGTACCGCGGCATCAACTGGTGATTGATGGCATCACGCCCAATGAAATCACCGGTGCAGCACTGACGCTTCATTCCAATTTAGGCATCACGTTTGACTTGGATTCCATTCGCCGGTCACTGCCGATGGTTCAACCGGTGCGGCTTCGCGCCCGGGCGGGAGTGTCGCAGACGACCAACCAATTTACCGAACAGGATTCGCAGGTTGTCTTCTGGGTTTTGGTCGATGGCAACGTAAGGCAAAGTCAGCCCATGCGTGTCAGCGACGGAAGTTTTGAGATTGATGTGGCGCTGGAACCGGCCTGTCGTTTTGTCTCGCTGGCGGTAACAGAAGCAGACAGCGGCAATGCCTATAATTGGGCCGTCTTTTTGAATCCGAGGCTGGAATTGGACAGTTATGAATAATCAGCGGTTAATTGTAAATTAACTATTACTATACCATTCTATTGTCGCCGTGGTTATAGAATGGTAAATGAGTCACGGCATGTGGAGGTGTACCATGGGTAGGTGTTCGATTTTAAGTTTAGCACTTGTTGCACTGCTGATGGGTGCAGTGCAGGCGGAGATAATCGGCGTGGATTACTTCGATTATCCAAATGGCAATATTGCAGGTAAAACCGGAGGATTGTATTGGGATTGGAATAATGTAACCAAAGTACACACTGGAACCGTATCCAACTGGAATAACGTGTTCGGCAATGCGAACGTTCAGAGTGCCAAGCTTGTCACCAGCGATGGCGGCGCCCGGCGCGAGTACAATGGTCCCAGTGAGGGAACGGGAGAGAGCGATGAGCGGCTTGGCGCATTTCGGGCTGCTGGAACGGTTTACTATGGGGTCCAAATGACCCAGGTTGTTGAGAATCCCTGGTGCGGCTTCAGTGGTTATGACTTTGGCGATGAACGTATCTTTTTGGGACAGCCCGGCGGTCAGGCCAGTGGTTCGATGTTCTTTGGTATCGAGATTTCCGGCGGCGCCAAGGCATTGAGCACTATTCCGGTTGTTGTGGGACAGACTTATCATCTCGTGTCAGCCATTGATTTTGATGGTGACCAACTGCGTCTTTGGGTGAATCCGAATGGCGATGACTGGGACAACGGCGCCTCGGATAACTCGGCGGATGTGACTCTGACTTATACGAATACCAACTGGAATACCTCGGTTCGCCTGGCCAGCGGCGCGCAGACCCAGTGGGATAATTGTATGGTCGCGACGACTTTTTCAGAGCTGCTGCTCGGGACAGCCTTGAATCCTTCGCCGGCGAATCTTCAGGAAAATGCTCCATTGAATGTGACGCTGAGTTGGGATCCGGCTCGTGATCAGACCAATTACACTCAGCCTGATCCGGCAGTTACAGCTCACAAGCTTTATGCGAATTTTGCAAATCCGTCCGATCCCAATTTGTATTTCATCGCTCAGGTTGCCAATACAGGTCAACGTGCATCGTATGGGCCGGTGAGCCTGAATTATAATACCACCTATTCGTGGCGGGTGGTTGAAGTGACGGATGTCAATGATGTTGCCGGTCCTGTATGGTCGTTTAAAACCATGCCTCCGGTTCCGGTGATTACCAAAGACCCGGCCTCGCAAACGGTGGCCGATGGCACAACGGTGGTCTTTATTGTGGAACATCTTAATGGTGTTAATTTCCAGTGGTATTATAATGGGACGGCGATTGATGGTGCCAAGACTGCTGAGCTGACCATTCAAAGTGTGTCCAAGGCCAATGAAGGTGCCTATACCTGCACTATCTCCAACTCAGCTCTGCCTGCGGGTGTTACCACCGCCAAGGCCTACTTGTGGACCAAGCGTCTGATGGCGCACTGGACCTTTGATGGCACACTGACAGATACCGTGGACGAATGGGTGGGAACGTATGATGATCCCAACGGTCCGATGTATGTCAGTGAAAGCATCAGCGGTCAGGCTCTCAGCCTTGCCTCAGGCGATGGGAAATATGTTACGGTTGCAGGCACCGAGGAGTTCTTCGGTTTCTATTCGCTGGGTATGACGGCAAGCGCCTGGATCAAGACATCCGCTGAAGGCGGGATTGTCTCCAGGGATCAGGATACCAACTGGAATAAAGGCTGGGCGATGACGACGAATGGCGGATTCGGAACACACTCTTACCGAAGCTATGGAGATCTTCGCGGAACCAGCAATGTGACTGATGACAAATGGCACTTTATTGTTGTGTCCTGTGAAGCCAATTATAACGGTAATCCTGCAGCAAGACGTTTAAGTGTTTATGTGGATGGCGTCCTTGAGAATGAAGCTGTATATTCTGGAACAGTGATGTTGTCAGCGGCACCTCTGATGATTGGTGTTCAGGAACCTGCTGGAACGTTTGATTACGCCGGTCTGATCGATGAACTCAGCATCTGGAGCTATTCTCTGACCAAGGAGGAAATCGGGCAGATGTATGCCGACGTTTCCGGAAAGTCCGTTTGTGTTGCGGATGTGGAATACGATTTAAATGATGACTGTGTTGTTAATCTGGGCGACTTTGCACTGATGGCCCAGGCCTGGCTGAATACCAACATTATTGGGCCGGCAAATTAATAGCAGTGTCCATCTTCTCAATTGGGCATGATACTACAGACATACCCAATTGAGTTTTTTGAGTCAGGAACAAAAAATGAGATAATTTGTTGGGCCTGTTTAGCATGGCTGCGAAACAGGCCCAACCTTCATCAATTTTATCTCATAAATCTATTTTCAGGAGACTATCATGAAAAGGCGGGCTTTCACGTTAATCGAATTGCTTGTGGTTATTGCCATCATTGCATTGCTGCTTTCCATTATCATACCTGCACTGTACAGGGCAAAAGAATACGCACGTTTAACCGTATGCAAGGCCAATCTCAAGCAATATGCCTATGGGATGAAGATGTTCCTGTCTGATAATGACGAGTTATATCCTCATTCGCATTATTCCGTTTTTGACGGGAGGTCAACTGCTACATGGAATACCTGCCAGTGGCATAACAGGCTGGCCAATCCGACGGCAGATATCCGTAATGCCGGTCCTCTCTGGCCCTATCTTTCCGCCCCCAATATCCACTTATGCCCGGTTTTTCTGAATTTTGCCAAGACTTACAGTGACCATACCGCTTGTACGATTCCTTATGATCCCCAGTATTCCTATAGTCAGAATAATTACCTGGGAGCCCCGGTAACAATTGGTGGGCAGACAAAGCCGTTGGGGGTATTTCGTGAAAGTGAGGTGCAAAATACGGCAGGCGTGCTATTGTTTGTGGAAGAGACACCATGGAAGATTTCCACGCCGGTCAATCTGGCCAGCCATGTGCTCAATGACACCTGTTTTTGGGCGAGACACCCTCGTGACCCGGCAGGTTATCCCGGCGATTGTGTCGCTACGTACCATGCAACCGTTGTCAAAAAGAAGGATAATGGGAAAGGGAACGCAGTGTTTGTGGATGGGCATGTCGAACTGGTTTCTCCATGGGAGTATAATGAAGCGTCTAACATGAAAATATATAATAGCTTCCGTTATTCATGGCCGAAAAAGGGTGGAATGTCTGCAACATGTCCCTATACCTATTAATCCCATCAAAATTCTAAAGATTCGGATTGCAGAAACAGGGAACGTATAAGAGAGTTCTTTACATGAACATTATGATACGACTGGCAGTTGATCCCAGCGGGTGGTGAATTTATTGGACAGTCGCTTAAACTGGGTGTGCCAGGGTTTGTCTGTTCCTTCGGCCGCCCACCGTACTGTGCAATCTCCTCGACGGTTGATGCTGTCAATCGTCCGCATCAGCCGGCCCGTTTTGGCATCGTCTTGTGTATCAAACAGCGTCTTCTGGATATGTTTCTGAGCGATGAGGTCATGCAGCAGAACGCCGGCTTTTTTATATTCAAATCCTTCCCGATAGAGCAGATCAATGGATGATACCGCCGCCTCGATAAGTTCTGTACTATTGCTGGTAGCTTGCGAAAATACTACGGTATGGACGTTGAAATAGCGGTGCTGGATAAACCGGCTGGTGGCGGCAAAAATCATTATTGAAATTCATGTAAATTGTTTTATATCAGGTAGATATGGATATTTCATAAATTTTTTGGGGGGACCGGATTAATACCTAATTTGAAAAAAGAAGTAAACGAGATGGGGAAATATGGAGTATACTTTACATAGACCCCCAAAAAAAGAGAAGGGCCGCCCGCAGGCAGACCCTTCCGGAGGGGAGAAAACTCTTTATTAGTCTATACGTCCTCGGGGGGCGTATGTGCTATTTGTCATGTGGATGTTGCTGGATTTTATGGGGATTTACTCGTATAGCAATAAAAAATTTCGTAGAACGTGGAATATTCTTAGTTTTAGTAGTTTAGGTGATGGTTTCGAAGGTGGGGAACAAAAAAACCCCGGTTTAAACGCCGGGGCTTTTTTATTTTTGTAACAGTATATTGTTAAATCTTGCCAATAATCAAGGCACAGTTATGGCCGCCAAAGCCCAGTGAATTGCTCAGAGCATAACGCACACTAGCTTTGCGGGCCGAACCGGGGACGTAATCCATTTTGGCATCACATTCCGGATCAACGGATTCCAGATTAGCGGTCGGGTGAATAATCCCGGTTTCAATCGTCTTGGCAGTAACAACAAGTTCGATCGCGCCGCTGGCTCCAAGGGTGTGCCCCAGGCAGCTCTTGGTTGAGCTGATGGCCAGTTTGTAGGCATGAGGACCAAAGACCGACTTGACAGCAATACTTTCAGCCGCATCATTGAGCTGCGTACTGGTGCCATGTGCATTAATGTAATTAATTTGGTCGGGATTCAATTTGGCCTGCTTTAATGCAACACGCATCGCCTCGGCACCGCCGGAACCATCGGCCAGCGGGGCGGTGATATGGTGTCCATCACCGGTGCCGCCATAACCAAGAACCTCGGCGTAAATCCTGGCGCCGCGTTTTTTGGCATGTTCGTATTCTTCCAGCACCAATATCGCAGCGCCTTCGGACAGAACAAAGCCGTCGCGGTCCTTATCAAATGGGCGACTGGCTTTCTGGGGGGCGTCGTTGCGCGTGCTTAGTGATTTCAGGGCACAAAAGGAAGCCAGTCCAATCGGCGTTAACGCCGCTTCAGAACCGCCGGTCAGGGCAATATCGCTGCGATCATTCAGGATATTATAGAACGCTTCCCCGATGGCATGGCTGGCCGACGCACAGGCTGTGACCACGCAGAAATTGGGACCGCGTAACCCCCATTGAATCGAGATACATCCGCTTGCGGCATTGCCCATCAATTTGGGTACGCAAAACGGCGAAACCCTGCGGGGGCCTTTATCCAGCAGACGGACATGCTGATCTTCGATTTCCTTGATGCCGCCAATGCCTGTTCCGACAATCACTGCAACCCGGGTTTTGTCTTCTTTTTCGAAGTCCAAGCCGCTATCTTTGACCGCAATAACAGATGATGCGAACGCCATCTGTGTGAAGCGGTCCATTCGATTCGCTTCATGGACATCAATATGTTTGCCCGGATCAAACTGTTTGATTTCGCCGCCGAATTTAACCGGATATAAAGACGTATCGAAGCTTTCGATAGTCGAAATACCGCTTTTTGCCTGACACACGGCGTCAAACAAAGATTCAGCAGTTTCACCCAGTGCAGTTATACAGCCCAGGCCCGTAATGACAACGCGACGATTTGACATTCCTGACCCTGCTTATTCGCTGCCTTTTTTCTTCATCACATCAACAATGTAGTCGATCGCTGCGCCGACAGTCTGAATCTTTTCGGCTTCTTCGTCCGGGATGCTCATATCAAAGGCATCCTCAAACTCCATAACCAGTTCAACTGTATCCAGTGAATCGGCATTGAGGTCATTGATGAAAGACGTTTCGCGGCTGATTTCGGCTTTATCCACGCCCATCTGCTCACTGACGATCTCGATCACTTTGGCCTCGACGGTCTTGATATCAATATTTTCGCTCACGTGCTGTTCTCCTTTATCGAAAGTAAACTTTTTCAATCCATTTTGTTTCTGACTGCGAACAGTCGGCGGTAATATACCGGCCTGATAACCTGTTTTCAACGTTTTTTTGTTAAAATTCTTATAGAAATTCGATACTTACTACATCGCCATTCCGCCGTCCACGCACAGGACCTGCCCGGTGATATAACCGGTCTCGTCGCTGGCCAGGAAAGCGACCGCGCGGGCGACATCTTCGGGAGTGCCGAATTTACGCATCGGAATGACGTTCATGGCTGCTTCTTTAACCTGTTCGTGCAGTACAGCCGTCATATCCGTCATAATAAAGCCGGGGGCAATACAGTTGGATGTGACGTTTTTCTTGCCGACTTCGCGGGCAATCGACTTGCTCATGCCGATCAGGCCTGCCTTGCTGGCGGCGTAGTTGGTGGAACCAGCCTGTCCCATAACCCCGGCAACCGAGGCGATATGGACCAGTCGGCCGAACTTATTGCGGATCATCGAGCGGGCGGCAACGCGGGTAGCGACAAACGCGGCCCGCAGATTGACATTGATGACCCGGTCAAAATCCTCATCATCCATCTGAATCATCAGCTTGTCGCGGGTAATGCCGGCATTGTTGACCAATACCCCAATTCCGCCATTCTGGTCGGCAAGTTCTTCCAATACCTGCGTCAGTTTGTCGGTTTGCGTGATATCAACGCAACGGGTAATGACCTCAAACCCTGCGTTTTTGCAAACGGTCTCTAATTCAGCAAGCTGCTGGGCATTTAAATCCAGCCCGGCAACCTTGCGCCCCTGCTTAAGAAGCTCCAGAACAATCGCCCGGCCAATGCCGCGGGCTGCTCCGGTGACTACTGCCAAACGTTTTTCTGCCATACAAAAATCTCCAACCTAAAATAAAGATGTTGCCGGTCGTCTATCTGTCTTCAATTATAGCGATTCAAGGCTTTCAAGGGAACTGATATTCACAATATCCGCTCTGCGATGAATGCGTTTCATTAACCCAGTTAAAACACGATTGGGTCCGATTTCCACGAATTTGGTCACGCCGTCGGCGATCAGCTTTTCCATACATTTCTGCCACAGAATTGGCTCTACAAGCTGCCGCACCAGGCCCTGACGAATCTGTTCGGCTGAACCATAATAATCAGCCGTAATATTGGCGATCACCTGAATCGCTGTGGGATTTTTCAAGGGGCATCCGGCCAGAGCCTGTCCCAGAGCCTCTGCCGCGGGTTTCATCATCTCCGTATGAAATGCCCCGGCTACCGCCAGCGGAACAGCTTTCATAGCGCCGTATTTCTCGGCCAGCCCGGCAGCCCTCTGGCAGGCTTCAATCGCACCGCTGATGACAATCTGACCCGGGCAGTTGAAATTGGCCGGCGTCAGCAGTTGGCCTTCGGAGGCCTCATCGCACAGTTGGCGAACTTTGGGTTCATCCAGTCCAATCAGACTGACCATCCCGCCGCGCGACGCATTCGCTGTCGTCTGCATGGCCTGACCCCGTTTTAAAACCAGCTTCAGGGCATCTTCAAAACTCATCAGTCCCGCAGCATACAATGCGGTGTACTCGCCCATGGAAAGACCGGCCGTCACCTGCGGTGTCAAAGCAGGGGCTTTTTCGCGCACCAGGTCCAGCAGGGCGGCAGATACGGTAAAAATTGCCGGCTGCGAAATCTCGGTACTATTTAATTTATCTTCCGGTCCCTGAAAGCACAGGCTTTTCAGATCAAAACCAACGATCTGGCAGGCCTTGTCAAACAACGCAGTGGTTTTTGGAAATGCCGCCGCGATATCGGCGCCCATTCCCACAAGCTGTGCTCCCTGACCTGGAAATATAAAAGCAATTTTACTCATCCCATGAATCCTTAGTGATACGATTGGGCAAACTATAACTGTATTACGTTGGCACCCCAGGTCAATCCACCGCCAAAGGCCACCAGCAGAACAATATCATTCTTTTTCAGCCGTCCTGTCTGCCGTGCTTCATTGAAGGCGATAGGGATAGATGCGGCGGAGGTATTGCCGAACTTATCAATATTAATAAAAATCTGGTCGTCGCTGAAATTCAGGCGTTTGCCGACCGATTCAATGATTCGTGCATTCATCTGGTGCGGAATGAATAATGCGATGTCTTTGACATCCAGATCACATTTTTCAAGGCATTCGTTGACCAGTTCCACGATACGACGCACTGCCGTATGATACACTTCTTTGCCGTTGATGGTCATATAGATCATTTTAGGATCGGGCAGCGGTTTGCTGACGGGATGGCGTGAACCATAAGCCTTGCAGTGCAGCGATGTCCATCCGCCGCCGTCTGAAAACGCCGTGCTGTACATGACACCCATAGATGAACCATTATTATCCGCTTTGAGAATGACCGCTCCGGCACCGTCGCCGAACAGGATACAACTACCCCGGTCGGTATAGTCGGTAATCCGGCTGAGTGTTTCGGCGCCAATAACCATTGCAGTACGATAACGACCTGCGCCAATAAACTGCTGGGCAATCGAAAGCCCATAAACAAATCCGCTACAGGCCGCCGACAGGTCGAACGCCCAGGCATTCGCTGCACCGATGGTATGCTGAACGAAGCAAGCCGTCGAAGGAAACACCATTTCCGGAGTAATCGTTGCCACGATGATTAAATCCAGTTCATCCGGCTTCATGCCGGCATCGGCCAGCGCCCGACGTGCCGCTTCGGAAGCCAGAACCGCTGTCGTTTGTTCTTCGGAAGCGATACGCCGCTGTTTGATTCCCGTCCGAGTGGTAATCCACTCATCATTGGTATCCACCATCCTGGCGAAGTCGTCGTTCGTCAGCACTTTTTCAGGAACAAAAGAACCTGTCCCGGCAATCACCGCGCAGGTGGGTTTCGTAGATTGTACAGTTGGATTATTCACCATTTGATTTTACCGCTGATTTAGCCAGAGCCTGCACAATATGCTCATTGATTTTCTTTTCTGAGAATCGTTTGCAGGCCAGAATGGCGTTTTTAATAGTCCGCGCTTTGCTGGAACCATGACAAATAATGGATGTCCCATTAACGCCCAGCAGCAAAGCTCCACCGTATTCATGATAATCGTATTTTTTATATATCTTCTTAATAACCGTTTTAAACCACAGGGCCAGCAGTTTGTTACGCTGCATGAGTTCTTCGCGGATCACCTGAAACAGCATCCCGACGGCGCCTTCGGTCAGTTTCAGCACCACATTGCCCACAAATCCCTCACAAATCACGACGTCGCATTTGCCTTCGAATATATCCCGGCCTTCGACATTGCCTATGAAATTCACATTGGGGTCGGATTTCAGCAAAGCCCGCGTCTTTTTGATTAAGTCTGTACCTTTGGCCTCTTCTTCACCGATATTCATTATGCCAACGCGGGGATTTTCAATGCCGAGCATCAGATGAGAATAAGAGCCGGCCATCACAGCATACTGGTATAAATGGATGGGTTTGCATGCGATGTTGGCGCCGACATCACAAATTGTAATAGGGCCATTATAGGTGGGAAGCACGACGGCGATACCGGGGCGTACAACTCCTTCGAGAGTCCGCATACGCAACTGGCTGGCTGCAACGCAGGCGCCGGTATTGCCAGCCGACAGCACCGCATCCACTTGTTTGTGTGAGGCGATACGTGCCATGATGGCAATGGAACTTTTTGGTTTTTTACGCAGCGCATCGACAGGGGATTCATCCATGCCGATGACTTCGGAGGCATGAAAAATGCGGAACGTATCCGGGGATGCCTTCAGAGTCTTCAGGTGGGAACGAATGGCTTCCTCATCCCCCACCAGGACCAATTCATCCTCGGAGTCGAGCAGATCCTTTGCTTCCAGCGCGCCGGCAATAATTTCACCGGGGGCATAATCCCCGCCCATCGCGTCGATGGCAATCCGCATAGCTTACTCTTCAGCCTCCTGACCGAGCTTCAGCGTGATATCCGAATTGACATAGCCGCATTTTCCGCATGCGGCATGAGGCAATTTGGCGGCACCGCATTTCTTGCACAGTGAATAATTCACCGGCTTGAGCGCCTGATGCGCCCTGCGAGAGCGGGTTGTCGAATGACTTTTCTTCTTTGTTGGTAACATTATTAACTCCTGAAACAGCTTTGATAACACCGAACAGCGATTCGGTACTGACCAGCAAAGCTACAAATTCCTTGCCGGCGGGTCTCAAATTCTATACCAGACTATAGGTACAGAGTAAAGAAAATTAGTAAAGGGCCTTTAAATATCCGAAATACCAGCGAATGTCAAGAGACAATTTCCCCTGAAAAATAAGGCGGCGGCGGTTTTTAGGGTTGAAATTCAGATAAAATTAGGGTATTGTACTTCTTTTATATTGTTTTTGAATCGAACCGCCCGGCCGGAGATACCCAAAATATAGGTCCATCAAAGCATTGATAGGCGTTAAATATCTGGGAAGGCGGATGTACAGGATTCTCGGATGGCCTAAAGACTGTACAAATGGATTGTAAATGGCTAAAATTGAGATCCTATGGTTCGTGAGATGAATCGAATACCGTTGTACGAGGCATTACGGCGTAAAAAAGAAGCCGAAGGGCTTAACCAGACGCCGCAGCCTCAGCCTGTGCCCCAACAGAAGCCCCGAACGGAGCCTCGGATTCAACTGAAGCCGTCTCCAACACAGGCCAAGCAGGTGCCTTCTCCGCCGAAACCGTTGACAAAACCTGTTGCCCGGCCTTTAGTTACGTTGAAAGGTCGTGTTTTAAAGCAGCCTAAACAGCCGTCCCGTGCCAAAGAGATGGTTAAAGAGTTGCTGAATGATAAAAACTTGTTAAAATGGGCTGGTATTGCGGCAGGGATTGTTATTGTACTCTTCTTGGTTTTGGCAATAGCGAGTCGATTTTCAGGGGATTCTCAGGAACAGCCTGACAATACGAATTTAGTTGTTGCGTCTCCGAAGGAGACACTTAATGTGAATAATGTTAGTCCTGAATCAGAGGTACTAGCACCTCCTGCTCAGGAACCGGTTGTTCAAAAGCCGGTGGTCAGGCGGCCGGAAGTGCCAGTTGAATCTCAGCCGGTAAAGACGCAGGGGACGACAAAGCCGGAAATACCTGCGGCGATTCAGAAAGAATTTAAGAAGCCGACAGATGAAAAGAAGCCGGAACCCGTAAAGGCGACTTCGTCAGGCGACAATGTGATTGTAATCACTACGTATACCAAAAGGGATGATTTAATCCCGGTTGTCGAGTATTTTAAGACCAATGGGATCGCCACGGAAATAATTCAGGAAGGTTCGTATTATTACGTTGTGAGCCAATCCCGTTTTGATACGGTCAATACGCCCGGAACAGAGGGGTATCAGTTAAAACAGAAGATTAAACAGGTTGGTGCCAATTATAAGGCGCCGGCGGGTTTTGAGCGGTTTGCATCAAAACCTTTCCAGGATGTGTACGGAAAAAAAATAAGTAAATAAAGTAGAATATTCAGGAGAGTCATCAATGTCGATTGATCGTTCTTTGAAAGTCAAAGGCGCGTTGTCCAGACACCGAAATGTGCTTAGTCGCGGTGAGCGTATTGAAGTGCTCAAACAGGAAGAACGCTGGGAAGACGAAAACTCCGTCATGGGTCTGCCCAAAGTTGCTCATCGTAAAGCCGGTACTGGCAAGAAAGCCGCCAAAGAAGAGACGGCCGCCGCTCCGGGTGCAGCTCCTGCAGCTCCAGCCGCTGGTGCAGCCGCCGCCAAGAAATAAATTCTGGATTGGTAAAACCAGATGGAAAACCGTCCGGAATAGAGCTGCATGTGATTCCGGATGGTTTTTTTCTGCGCAGATAATATTGGGCAATAAGATAAAAAGGTAATTTCCATGCGTAATTTTCTTGCAGATCGTACACAATTAATTGATGCCAGCGGAATCCGTAAGGTTTTCGCCCTGGCAGCACAGTTGAAGGATCCGGTTAATTTTTCCATTGGTCAGCCCGATTTTGATGTGCCGGAGCAGATTAAAAAGGCCGCCATCAACGCCATTGAAGCGGGATTTAACCGGTATTCACAGACTGCCGGCGAGCAGAAGCTGGTTGATGCTATTAAGCAGAAAGTAACTGGGGATTACGGCTGGGAAAATCCTCAGTGTTTTGTCACCAGCGGTGTCAGCGGCGGTCTTCAGTTGGCATTCATGGCCACCATCAATCCCGGGGATGAAGTGATTGTCCCCGATCCCTATTTTGTGATGTATAAGCATCTGGTGAATATGCTCGGCGGCAAATGCGTGTTTATTGATACTTATCCCGATTTCCGTCTGCCGGTCGATAAGATTGAAAAAGCGATTACGCCCAGGACCAAACTGCTGATTCTGAATTCACCGGCCAATCCATCCGGCATTGTCTATACCAAGGCCGAAGTGCAGGCCGTGGCACAGATTGCACGCAAGCATGGAATATTGGTGCTCAGCGATGAGATTTATGAAGATTTCTGC
>JBDKVE010000368.1:0-29534 GCA_039679345.1 Anaerohalosphaeraceae bacterium | reverse complement strand
GACAGAACATAAGCATTGCGATCCACAACAAACTTCTTCATCTTGTCCATCTGAGCTGCCTGAACAAAATCACCCAGCATTTGGTCCAATAGAGGATTGATATTGGCCGGGGCAAACACGGTCTCAGTCAATCGTTTCAGTTCGGCATAATATTTCCCGACATACTCCGGATGCTGGAGGAATCGTTTAATGACTGTCATCGTGACATTCGTATGCGGAGCAACCATCTGCCAGATAGATGCCGTCGAAGAGGCTGGATTGTCACCCAAACCGAGAATAGTATCATTGTCATGGGCAATCAGCACAAAACGAGGATCCACGACGCCGCGATACATTCGATAATCGTCCCCGTATCCATTGCCAAGATTGGTCTCATTGTTTCCAATCAGGCATTGAACCGCATACCATCGTATCCATTGATCCGTGTTGACCACCTGCGGCAATCGCTGAAGATACGTTGCATCCGGCTCATTTTGCAGGACAGTGGTCAATTCAAATAAATCCGTCCAGTTATTTTCCGATTCATTGGTGCCCTTGGTATAACCCCGATCGACATAGTCGGCGGGATCCGTTCCCTGATAGGTCAAATCTGCGACTTGCGGATAGATTGAGGCCTTGTAAATATTTCCTTCACCATCGCCCGCAAAATGCCCGTCGGCAAAATCACCATCAATGGCTTCCACGTGAACATACGTGCCATACATCCGGCTTGGAATAGAATCAGTCAGGGCCAGATTCTGGCCATTGACACGAACCTGTACCGCCGTCGCATCGGCCGCCACAAGACCTGCTTTCTGGAACAGAACGCTGCCCATAAGCTGCAGATAGGTGTATTTGCTGTTAATATTAATGGCTGACACGTCTTTCCACAGGTCGTCATGTCTGAAATTCACGCGATAATTATTCGGGGGTATTCTTCGGGTTCCTTCGCCGCGATTACGAACCCCAACCGCATAGCGAATCTTTGTATCCGTCCCATCCACACTGACAAAAGTCGCATTCATCTGGGCATCGGAATAGCGCTGTTCCTGGTTGTCATCGCCGTCACCAATTTCCTGAAGTCTTCCACGTTGGGCCTCGGTCATGATGATGTAATACATGGGCTGTTTGCCTTTTTCCCATGTTGTATCCGATGCAAAGGAATCATCCACCTGATAAAGCATATTGGCAGTCTGCTGCATCTGACCATCCATATCGCAGGGCGACGGCCAGGTTCTTGTATTTGCGGCACTGTCGCTGGCTTCCACGAAAAACTCGACAACCTTATCATTCGGCTGGGCTGGAATTGATGCGCCATAAATGCCATCACCGGATTGGCCATCGCCATGCAGGCCGTCATCCAGCATGGTCACCGAGGTATAGCTCGCCGCATTATACACGGGATACTCGTTCATGACAAAGACCGATGTATCGACGCTCCATCGCAAGACAACTGACAGACCGGTATTGACTTCATCCACAATACGCACTGTAACCGTGACCGGCTGAGTGCTGGAAGGAATCAGGGGACTATGAACCGCATCCAGAATCATCGGAGCAGTATTTACAGTCGATACGGAATTGGATTTGCCCGGCGTCCCCTGGTCAGCCAGACTGGCCTTCCAGTTCTGGCCGTACTCGCTGGACATCTGCAGGTTAATCAATTCGAGCGACTTGCCACCGCCGTCATGAGCATTAGACCATATCCATCCACGGTGCAGATACTGGTCAATCGGCCCCAACAGCCTCTGGCCCCAGTCGCCCTCATCATAATAGTGGACACTGTCAATAACGGTCCCGATGGAATTGACCATGGTAATTTTTTCACCGCTATTGCTCAGTTTGCCCGTCCATCCGCCGACCATATTTGCAATCTGTGGATAGTGTAAAGAAAACGCTTCTGGATTGGCCGCAATGACAAGATGCTCATTAGCGCCAAGGACAGTACCTGAAGGCATCGAAAAAGACACACCATTCACCAGCCGCCATCCATCCAGAAATACAGCACTGGTACCAACATTGACAATTTCAATATACTCCAACTCGGTTGGTTCCGGCTCAAATGCTGCCTCGTCGTGGCTGGGATGATACATGATTTCAGTGATGTGAATATCTCTATCAGCCGACTCGCCGTCGTTGGAGTTTCCCGGTGTAGCAGTGCCATTATCGAATAGCTGCCACAGAGGTCCACCATTAGGGTATCGCCCCCAGGAATTATCGTCACTTAAGCTGTTGAATGAAACAGCATCAACCTGATTACCCGATTGGTCAAAAAGGCCAACGGCTTCACCCCCGGCGCTCAATTTGAAATTCACATGAAGTGGCCCCTGATCGACATCTTCATCCGCCCAGAAAATCTTAAAGTCCCCCGGCTGAACCGTCGTCTGGTCAGGAGCATTGGAAGGAATCTGCCATAATTTTGGCATACTTAGTCTATCAGTCACATACATTCCACCCATATCGACTGGTGTCGAGCCATAATTATACACCTCAAACCAATCCGGATATGCCCCGGCTTCATCAGGGTCTTCGATCGTGGCGGTGTTGCCGGCCATCAACTCATTAATGACTAATTTGTACCCGAATTCCCCCCAATGCCTTGCAAGAATTGCCAGATCGCTAATATCGACTAAGCCAGCCTCATCCAGGTTGGCCGCAATAGTGTCTTCATTTAGCCAGAATGAGGCGAAAATAGTGAGATCTTCAAGCCCTACCGAACAGTTTCCATCCAGATCCCCCACAGGGCAGGCCGCAACACAAAAAGTCCCGAACAAGATGGACGCAAGTATTACGAAGCATGAGTACGTTCGCACGAGTCTCCCCTCCATTGATATAGGCCATATATATGATATTGTAAATCATTTATATTACAATTACTTAGCCGAAATACTGAGCTTGTAATATGATACCAAAACCGATATGCATTACCAAATAAAATTGCATAGCAATTCTGAATCAGATATAATCCTAAATAGTGTATTTGGGGGGAGATTGAGAGTGGTTAAATCTGCCTTTTTTATCACTTTGCATGAGATAGGAGAGATGATGAAAAGAACACAAAAAGTTTGTTTTGGAATTGCATGTTTACATTCATACCAATTCACATCTGTTTCGATTTTATCTCTTTTCTTGCTTATTGTTTTAGACAATTTTTCTTTCGCTCAAATCACGATATCCGGAGTAGCCAATAAACAAGTGTATGCCGACAGTGTTACATTCACTATCAGTGCTGAGGCCGGATTTGATTATACAGCCCTGCTGAATGGGGTTGCAGTTTCTGTAGGGACACCTGTTACGGTCAATCAGCCGGACTATTATGAACTGAATGTGACCAAGCGGTCACAATCCGATGGTACAGAAGAAAACAGCTTGATTCAATATATTGTCCGTAACTCCCAACGCGCAGACACGGAATGGGGACTTCCAACATGGACCCCCTACCCGATGATTGATTCTTCGTCGGCAGAATTTACCGATGGAACCCTGACTATCATTACACCCGCGGCCTATCCAACAGGTCTTGAAATACCCATAATCGCTCGTGTAAACAATTCAGAGAGAAAACGGATGGGAGTCAACGGTGAAGTTATTGCAGCAGGCTTTGAAGCCTATCCGCTGACATTGTTTCGCGGCGTGGGGTCCGCATTTCTTCCGGCCGCAACAGAGTCAGGCACTATTTTCTATGCCGGTATAACCCAATCGCTTTCGGCTCCAAAACAGATTGCGATTGAGTCGGATACGACCTGGCAGACCGTCTCCGGCGCTCTTGCTTCCTCAGCCAACTGGGGGGAAAATGCCCGTATTCGAATCACAGATACCCTGACAATTGCGTCCGGAGCGACTTTAACCATTGGAGCAGGAAGCGTGATTGTTGTCGCTGCAAATGCAGAGATTGCGGTCACAGGCCATATCATTGTCAATGGAACCAATCAGAATCCCGTTGTGTTCACTGCACAAAACAGAACCGCTCCCTGGGGCGGGTTTTTGTTCGAATCCAGCACCAGTCAGGGCAATTTCACCGGGACGATTTTCACAGCCAGCGGTGCAGATTCAAACTGGGTCAGCAACAACCCCGGCCATGGCAGTTTTCATAAACCGCAGCAATGCCTGTTTTATCTGTCCAATTCTGCTCATGTAACCCTGGCCGACTGTTACATGGTGGAAAATCAGGGACAGTTGGGACACGGCGAGAATGGCTATCTGACCCTGCAGCGATGCCTGGTGCAAAAATTCATCACCGGAGGCCAGTACAATGGCGGATCGCTGACTATTCAGGACAGCGCTGTCATCGAATTCCCCTATGCAGGAGCCTCGTTTGCCGACGCCGACAATGATGCTTTTTATTTATCCGGGGGAGCACATTTTCTGACAGACAGCCTCATTGGATGGACCCTGGATGACGGAATCGACGCCGGCCAAGGGGCCGAAGGCTCGCTGACGGTCGATGGCTGCTGGTTTGAATCCTCGATTCACGAAGCCCTGGCCATTTCTTCAGGGCCTCGCCATACAACGGTCGCAAACACCGTGATCATCAACTGCGGACAGGCAATGGAAAGCGGCTATGACTCTGCATTGATCGATGCCGATCATTGCCTTTGCACCGGCAACGTCATCGGCGCCCGCTTTGGCGATAATTACTCCAGAACCTATTCCGGTTTTCTGGATGTGAAAGACTCGCTGCTATTGTTTAATCACAGGGATGTGTGGGGAATCGCTTATGACAACTGGCAGTGGCATCTTTCGCAGATGGATATTCAGGATAACTACCTCAGCAAACTCGTCACAGCCTATCATCCCGACAATACATTGTGGAATCCCCAGGATAATCCCGGCCAAATCACGTTATTGGAACCTTTTTTAACTTCATCATCGACTGTCGCAGGAGTTGGGATTTCGATGTCCAAAAATGAATTCGATATCTCCGAACTCCAAACAGGAAATAAAATTCCGGTTCGTCTGAGTACGTTTTCGACCGCATTTATCTCCGTAGATTACACCATCAGTACCAATGAAGGCGTTATCGATGGCGGCACGCTGAATTTTATCCCCGGGCAAACAATTCAGACCATTTATTTCACACAATCTTTACTTGAAGACCTTCGACAGGTTCGTGTTTCATTGCTCAATCCGGTCAATGCCGAACTGACCGGTTATTCTTATGTCCTCTACCAAAAACCGTATATCCTCAATAAAACATTAGTCGCCAAAGGCGATGATTGGCACTATTTCAAGGGAACAAGTGAGCCGGATACCGACTGGAAGCTGCAAACATTCACGCCGGGAGCTGCATGGTTAACCGGGCCTTCCGGCTTTGGTTACGAAACAAGCACAGGACATGAGTATGACTCCTGTATTACCACGAAGCTGACCGATATGAAAGGCAAATATATCAGTGTCTATGCCCGAAAGCTATTCTGGATTGACGACCCCCAACGGGTCAAGAGCCTGACTCTTGGAATGCTCTGGGATGATGGTTTTATTGCCTATATCAACGGACAGCGTGTTGAAAATCAGTATGGGCCGACCAATCCTGCATATGATCAGCCCGCAAGCACCAGCGATCATGAAACCTGCTGCAGTTGCACGCCGGACCAGTTCGATTTGTCCTCGTTTATCGATGTTCTGACCCCGGGTTATAATGTCCTGACCCTGCAGGTCCACAATACTACTCTGGGCAGCTCTGATTTTCTTTTTATTCCGGAACTGTTCAGCACCGAGTCACCGATGCCGGGGGACGTGGAACCGGATGGCGATATTGACCTGAATGACCTGAAGGCATTTGCGGGGGCCTGGCTGGCCGAAGCCGGACAAAATCGCTACATTCCTGCATGCGATATCGACAGCGTCCCGGATGGAATCATCAATTTACTCGACTTGGCCGTGTTTTCCGGAAACTGGCCGGCAGGGCTTTGATTCAAGCCGGACTATTTTTGCGTTGGGATTTTGGTCAATACCGATTTTTTATTTGAACAAACTTGACGCCATACTATAATTGTATTGTTTTCATCTGCAAAAATTGAGGCGAGGATAACACGTTTGCAGTGCGCTGTATTTCGGTACCCTTTACATAAAACAGAATCAGGAGTGATTATGGGTTACAGACTTATCCGGGGAATCTTTCTGGCGGTATGCATCATGATGTCATCCGCCACAGGCGACACTTCGGTATTTACGCCGGCACTCAGTAAAAGAAAATTAAAGGTTGTCCGCACGTATGAGATTCTGTCCATGCCGGGACAGCCGTTAACCGCGGAAATTCCGGCCATGTTTAGTTTCCAGGGGGCGACCAACGAACAATTTATTGACTCTTCGTCATTCACCTTTTCCCAGAAACCGGATACCATAGAGGTTTCCTCCCATGAATACGGCTGGGCCCGAAAGATATATCGTATGGGCTGGAAAAAAACTGAAGGCATTTCCGTCACCGTCAAGCAGGAGTTGATTATGACACTGATTGCACGGAATAAACTGTGCACGACCGCCAAACTGCCGTATCCGGATTCGGTAGGGGTAAAGTTTAAAGATTATCTTGGCACAGGCCGTAAAGGCGATATTAATCCGGACAACCCCGCGCTGCCGCCCATGTGTGAAGAGATCACCAAAAAAAGCCGCTATGCCGAAGAGGCCGTGGCGGGGGTATGCGACTGGATAGCCGACCAGATCCAATGGATCAAAGGAGCCGGAGCCACTTCCGATAAGGCACTGTCGGCGAGATCCGGCAACAGTTACGCGATGTCATGTCTGGCCTGTGCGATGCTGCGCAAGATGGGAATCCCCTGCGATGTCGTCATGAGCAAATACCTTGGCGGTGAATCCTCGTACTATTTTATCGAGGTGTATTTCCCGGATGCCGGATGGGTCTTTTATGACCTGGCCTGCCCTGAGCGAGGCGTCAAAACCCTGGATTGTGTAGCCGGATCGGGCTGGTCTTTTCTGTCGTACAATCCCAGCGACTCAAAACGAAACTGGACCGACGGGTATTTCTTCGACGAGTGGGATATTGCCAAGTACAAAGAACCCCAGCCGGCCGGAAATAAACCCCTGCGTGACACACCGCTCAAAAAGAAAGCTCTGAGCGTGATGGTTTCCCATACCCCTGTCCCGGCCAGCCTGCCTGTGCGTCAGGAACCGCTGCGAGCGATGCTGCTGAACAAGGAGATTCAGCCGCCGGCTGTGGAAGAAAAGGGAACTGCGGAAGACAATACAACGCCTCTGGAAAAAGTCAAAAATAACAAGAATAAAGAGTAAGCCTTGATTTTTGGGATTTACATTTTTAATGAGGACTGAAAAGCACTATTATCCGGCCCGATGCGCTGACCGCAGCGTAGAAATCATTTTATCGAACCCGGCAACCATCAGACCGAATAGAAATCCCCCGATATGGGCCAGCCAGGCCACACCGGATGCACCCCCGGCGGCATCGAGAATGCCGTTGATACACTGAAGCACAATCCAGAATCCCAGGTAAAACCAGGCGGGGATGTCAAATATGCGGAAAAACATGAGTGTCTTGATGCGAGCGGCGGGAAAATAGATCAGGTACGCCCCCATAACCCCGGCAATCGCTCCGCTGGCCCCCACCAGTGGAGTCGATGAATGGTGGTTAAATATTGCATAGAACAAGTTAGCACATATCCCGGCGGCCAGATAGAACAAAATAAACTTGAGCCAGCCGAGACGATCTTCAACATTGTCGGCAAACAGCCACATGAAAAACATATTGCCAATCAGGTGCAGCCATCCGCCATGCAGAAATAACGCCGTCACCAGACCCATGCTGAAAAGGTTGAGCGGAACAAATGCAAACTGTTCCGCGTATATCTGGCTGGAACAGACTTCAAACGCCATCAGCGAAAATATCACCGTACACAGGGCAATCAGGCTCAATGTTACAAAAGGTATTCGCTGACGGGGCGTGTCGTCGTACAACGGCAGAATAATGCGCGGTGCCAGAAAAAAATACGGCATCGGGCTGTTCAAGACGTTGGAAAGGCTGTCAATGTCCTGGAATTCCCTGCTTTTGGCCAGCGATTCCCCTATCGCCTGGACACGGGGATCTTTTTTCAGATGAGCCGCAACCCGCTGGATTTCGCCGGCATCAGTCCATACCCCGCCGCATTGCGGACAACGATCCAGAAAAATATTGGAATCATAGGCATAGTTGAATTGTTTCATGGTCACATTGCAGTGGGGACAGCTCCGCATGGAGGGAAGTTCTTTTTCCCCCACAGTCTTACGCGGCTTAAACAGCGTCACTTTATCGACAGACTCCACTTCACCTTCGAGCACCTTTGCAAATCCGATTAACTCCCCGTCGTCAAACCATATCCCTTTGCACTTGAGGCAAACATCCAGCGTAAATCCTCTGGACTTGACTGTTCGCAGCATAGTATGGCAACTCGGGCAGTACATGATGTATCCTCAAAACTTAAAATTCATCTTTTCGACGGCGAAGTTCGGCAAAGACCTGCCAATCCGGCGCATCAGATACTTTTAGATTGCGGCGAATATCCGGCGACTGCGTCCGCAGAAATGGATTGGTTTGCTTTTCAAATCCAATGGAGGATGGAATTGCGGCAGGGGAACCTTTTTGATTCAACACATCCAACTGCTGCCGAAGCGCGGCATTGTCCGGATCGACAGTCAGAGCAAATTGTATATTATCCATTGTGTAATCATGACCGGGAAACAGTCGCGTATCCTCCGGCAACTCCGCCAGACACTGCAACGAACCAAACATCTGCTTTGCAGTACATTCAAACAACCTTCCGCAGCCGCAGATAAACAGGGTATCGCCGGTAAAAATAGCCCCCTTGTCGCTGCCATCAGGTTGAAGATAATAACACACACTTGACGACGTATGCCCCGGAGTAGCAATCACACGGATTTGAAAACCGCAAATCCTGATGACCTGATTATCCCGCACGACGCTATCCATTTCGGGAGTTCGCCTCGAATCGGTCCCCAGCACTTCACAGCCGGTCTTTTTTTTCAACACCATTACCCCGCCGGTATGGTCGGCATGATTATGGGTCAGCAGAATATGGGTCAGAGTCAGTCTCTTTTGTTCCAATACGTCCAAAACCGGATCCGCCACGCCGGGGTCAATAACCGCGCAGTGGGAATCCGCCCCAGCCAGCAGATAAATCAAATTATCCTGCATGGCAGGAATAACAAGTATAGGATATTCTGTATCGATACTGACAACCAAGATATTCTCCGCAAAAAGTTATGCCGGATTATACCTATAGCAAAGGCTTGTTTTTAGAAAAAAATATTGAAAATCAGGCAGGATTTAGAATTCGATCCCTTTTCGGGCCTCGACGCCTTTTTCGAAGGGATGCTTGATCGGTTTCATCTCGGTAACTAAATCGGCAAGTTCGATGAGTTCCGGTGTCGCCCCACGGCCCGTGAGGATAATTTCTACACCCTTTTCTCGGTTCGTGATGACATGCTTGATATCGTCAAGCGTTACCAGCCCCCGTGCAAAACAGAACACAATCTCATCCAGGATAATCACATCGTAATATTTTTCATGGGCGGCGGTTTCGATTTCCCGCAATGCCCGGGCGATGGCTTTTTTAACTCGTTCCAGGGCGGGTGCATTGCCCATGGATTCGAACATGTCCCAGGGTTCATCCATGGCGCGAACGGTAATTCCTTCGATGCCTTTTTTCAAGGCTCCGCGTTCACCGAGATCCAGCGAACTGGGCTTGAGAAACTGAAAGATTAATACCCTTGAACCATGTCCGGCCGCCCGCAAAGCCAAGCCGAACGCCGCGGTGGTCTTGCCCTTGCCGTCACCCGTATAAATATGTACGTAACCCTTTTCCATACTATTAATATCGTAATTATCCTGCCAATAAATGCAAGAATTTTCCCATAAAAACAAAATGGCCCGATAATATCCGCACAATCAGAATAAGTACCGAAAATCAGAACAGCCCTCAGTTAAAGCTTTTTCCGCAATCGAGTTACAAGCTGATGAGCCAGACGGGCCGGCTCAGGAAGACGGTATCGGGTACAGCAGGATAAAACCACTTTGATCGACTGGGCCAGAGTAATTTTATGGCCGGGAGAAATAAACAGCGGTTTAACCCGGTCTCTTGAACACAATACCGAACCGATTATGCCGCCTTTGTCTTTCAAAGGACTATATTCCCCTTTTTTGACAGGAATTGCTTCATATTGGCCGATTAACCTACTTTTGGCACATCCGATGGTCGGGCAATCCAGCCATAATCCAAGATGACTGGCCAATCCCAGCCTTCGCGGGTGGGCAATCCCCTGGCCATCAATCAAAACCACATCCGGAATATCGTGTAATTTCCGCATTGCTTCTAAACAGGCCGGTGCCTCACGGAAAGAAAGAAGACCCGTAACATACGGAAATGTCACATCCAAAACCGCTTCGGCCGTTTCAATGATTTCCAATTTCGGTAGTTTCATAACTACAGCAACCGCAGCAACCTGCGTTTGGTCCGAACTAAAAGCGCAGTCCAAGGCAGCAATTGTTTGCGGCTTGCGGGCAAGAGGGGTCAGCCGGACACAGCCAGCCAAATGTTTTTGCAGTCCTCTAGCCTCCGACGGCGTGACTCTCCAGGAATGTAAGTCGTGTATATCCATCATCTTAAAATATAATCCGCAAACTTTTTATTGGACTTTATAGACAAATTCAACTAAAATTGCAAGTTTGGTTTATTCTTTCTGCTCTGAACTATACCATAGTAACGTAACGAAAGGCAAAAAAGTGCCCAGCGACACCAAATATATACGGATTACTGGCGCGGCTGAACACAACCTCAAGACGATCAACATCGATATCCCCCGCGACCAGTTTGTTGTCATCACCGGCATTTCCGGCTCGGGGAAAAGCAGCCTGGCGTTTGACACGATTTACGCCGAAGGACAGCGTAAATATGTCGAATCCCTCAGCGCGTATGCCCGGCAGTTCCTGGAACAAATGCAAAAGCCCCATGTCGAGCATATCGAAGGCCTGCCGCCGACCATTGCCATCGAACAGCGCAGCGCCGGCAACAACCCTCGTTCGACCGTCGCCACCACAACGGAAATCTATGATTATCTCCGTCTGCTGTTTGCCCGGGTGGGCTGGCCTCACTGCTGGATTTGCGGAAGCCCGATTTCCAGCCAGCACGCCACCCAGATAGTCGATTCGCTGCTGAGCCGCACTGAAGGGACAAAGCTGCAATTGTGTGCCCCCCTGATTCGCGGGCAGAAAGGCGAACATAAAGAGGTCTTCGCCCGCATTACACGAGAAGGATTTGTCCGCGTTCGGGTGGACGGCGAAGTGTACGATATCCGGTCGGTCCCGCCGCTGGATAAAAACAAAAAACATGATATCGCCGCGGTTATCGACCGGCTGATTATCCGGCCGTCCATTCGGGTCCGCCTGGCCGATTCGGTCGAAACCGCACTCAAAGTGGGAGAGGGTCTTCTTGTCGCCATGTTGCAGGTGCCGGATCCGAACCATCCGACCGACAATACCAACGGTTCAGGCGGCGTCTGGCAGGATGTCATGTACAGCGAGAAATTCGCCTGCACGAAACATCCGGAAGCATCCTTATCGGAACTATCGCCCCGGTTGTTCAGTTTTAACAATCCGTACGGGGCGTGTCTGTCCTGTGACGGATTGGGAACGATTCTGGAATTCGATACAGACTTGATCATACCGGACAAATCCGTATCCCTGGAAAATGGGGCGATTGATGCCTGGCGCAAAGGCGGCAAGCGGATGAATATTTTCTACAACCGCCTGATTCGCCGGTTTTGCCGTAATTTCGATATCAGCCCCTCGACGCCCTACAGTGAAATTCCTGTCGAGATACGTCACATACTGCTGTACGGAACCAGCAGTGACAATGAGCACCGATATCGAACAGAATTCGAGGGCGTTATCCCGAACCTGAAACGGAGATGGGAAAATACCGATAGTGAATTTGTCAAGGCCCGGCTGCATGGATACCTGTCGGAACAGCCCTGCAAAAGCTGCAAAGGCGCCCGACTCCGGCCGGAAGCACTGGCTGTTACCATACAAGATAAAAATATCCGTGACCTGACACGCATGAGCGTGGAACAGGCACAGGAGTTTTTTAACACCCTGACGTTTAACGAAGAACAAACCCTGATTGCCGCCCAGCCTCTCAAGGAAGTACGGGCACGTATTAAATTTTTGATGGATGTCGGATTAGGGTATCTGACGCTGGACCGGACCAGCCGGACTTTGTCCGGCGGGGAAGCCCAGCGCATTCGCCTGGCCACCCAGGTCGGCTCAGGCCTGGTGGGATGCTGCTATGTGCTGGACGAACCGACCATTGGGCTGCATCGACGCGACAATGACCGCCTGCTTGAGATTCTCAAAGAGCTTCGCAAAATCGGCAATACCGTGCTGGTCGTCGAGCACGATGAAGACGTCATTGCTCAGGCGGATCATATCATCGACATCGGTCCCGGCGCCGGCGAAAACGGCGGCAGACTCATTGCCCAGGGCACGCTGCAGGATATCTGCGACGCACCCGAATCCATTACAGGGCAATATTTATCGGGGCAGAAACGCATCGAAATCCCGGAAAAACGCAAGAAGGTCAGCCTCTCGACCTGTATCGAGGTCAAGGGGGCTGCTGAAAATAATCTTAAAAATGTCAATGTCAAATTCCCGATCGGAGTCTTCACCTGTGTTACGGGTGTTTCCGGTTCAGGCAAAAGCACGCTCGTGACTGAGATTCTGCTCAAAGGCCTGAAACGCCGGCTTCACAATTCCGGAGATAAACCCGGCAAGCATAAAAATATCATCGGCCTGTCGAATATTGATAAGGTCATTGAAATCGACCAGTCGCCCATCGGCCGGACACCGCGGAGCAATCCCTCCACCTATACCGGCGTATTTGACCTGATTCGGTCGCTGTTTGCATTGACCCGTGAAGCCAAAATCCGCGGCTATAAGCCCGGGCGGTTCAGCTTCAACGGCAAGGGCGGCCGGTGCGAACACTGCCAGGGCCAGGGAACGAGGAAAATCGAGATGCATTTCCTGCCGGATGTTTATGTTGTCTGTCAGGAATGCAAAGGGACACGGTATAATCCCGAAACCATGCAAATCACCTACAAAGGCAAAAACATAGCCGATGTGCTGGATATGCGGATTGAGGAAGCCCGGGATTTCTTCTCCAACTTCCCGAAAATCGTGCGACTGCTGAAAGCCCTTTGCGACGTCGGGCTGGGCTATATGACGCTGGGGCAATCCAGCACCACCATGTCCGGCGGCGAGGCTCAGCGTGTCAAGCTGGCCGCGGAACTGGGCCGGCCGGGAACGGGGCATACGATGTATATCCTCGATGAACCGACCACGGGATTGCACTTTGCCGACATTCACAATCTGCTGAATGTCCTGAAGCGACTGACGGATATGGGCAACACCGTCGTGGTCATTGAACACAATTTGGATGTGATTAAGACCGCCGATTATATCATCGACCTCGGGCCTGAAGGCGGCGAGGCCGGCGGTCAGATTATCGCCACAGGAAGCCCGGAACAACTTATCAAAAACGCCAAAAGCCATACCGCACGCTATTTGAAAGAAAAATTAGAGCAGGAAAAAGGCAAAGTCTGCCGGGCTTCTTAAAGTACAGTCATTCCAATAAAAAAGCCCTGGCTTAAAAGCCAGGGCTTATCATTATCACCTATTACATCCCTTCCGCCGCCCGGATGACAAACAAATTACTTTTGTTTATCCGGTCTATATGCGACCCAGTTTATCTTTTTCCGGGCACATAGGCCTGTCGCATGTATTGAATATCATCGCCTTTTTCACCGGCTTTAGGCGTTGGATTTTTCACACCGCCCGCGGCATACATCGCATTTTCAATCGTTGAAGTGTCCACCCATAAATGCATTTCTGCGTGGCCGTCGGCAAAGCCCAAAGTACCACGATCCTTGTGCCAGATGGCAATCGGGTCTGTCCAGGTGGGGGTTGAGTCATAATCCATCAGCCATGAGCCCATAATCCATCCTCGCGGATCGGAATTCTCCAGGAAGATAATTTTGCCGCCGGGATTGAAGATGCCGCTAATTTTATTGACTACTTTGGGGTCATTCCAAAAAGTGGCTTCACCATTCATCAGACCGGGAACAGAGTAGCTATTCCACCAAGGCTTGTTGGTATACTGGTCAGCAAACTGAATATGGCTTTTATCACCCGGACAATGATACGCGTCAAAAGACTCAATATAGGGGAATAAGGCACCCTTTCTGATACCCTGCTGTTCATATTGAAGTGTTACATCACCTGCATTCCCCTTGTAATTTCCATTTTCATCCTGAGGAAAACTGACCCAATACTGCTGCTTGGGATCAAATCGGCCGGGATTCGGAGCATGCCCATAGACAAGACGTTCATCATTATCCATGGTGTAAGTATGCCATGAGGTTGCAATTCCTTTGAGATTGGCCAGACATGCCGCACCCGTTGCCTGTTGTTTAACACGCTTTAAGGCCGGAACCAATACTGCCATTAACATTGCAATAATCGCCACTACCACCAGAAGCTCAATCAGGGTAAATGCTTTTTTGTTTGTCGTCATAATTTTCTCTCTTAATCCCCTTAGTGACTTTTATACAGACGGACAAGCCGGCAGGGAAAACGCGGTTTGCCAGTTTTTCGTATCTGAACCAGGATTCCTACAAACCAAAATTCCATTATGATTATCCATACTGTGAGCAGACAAAATGATAGGCCAATTCTGGCATGTCGTAATGATGCAGCCGGGTTGTACTGTTTGTGCCCACATACTATACCCAGTATCACAAATTCACCCCCAAAAATCCATAGGAAAGAAAACCCAATTATTGCACAAATGTAACATGCCACCCAATCATCTCAACAAGATAGAATTACTCCATTATATCATTAATCATTTCTCTGCAATAGGTTATACTTCAAAGGACAATTTTTTCTAAATCATCCTTATTTGGATTGCATTTTTGTCACATAAAACTATTCACGAGACAAACCGAATTCCGCATATCTCCAAATACGCTCTTTGCGTTCTTGGATCCCAGCGTTCACCACTACTCCTATTCCGCGATAAAAACATCCATTTCATTGAAAAATGTCCCTTGAGCCTCCCGGTCTGCAACCCACATCAGATATCGATATTGTCTATCCGCAGGCAAGGTTACTGAGGAAACATGAACCCCGCCCTCCCTGAGCGATTCAGTCTCCACCCGGGCAATCAGTGTCCATCCGGAGCCATCCGCAGCATACAGGTCGGCTTCCGGGGCCGCGTCTGAAGAACTGGCCCACAGACTGAACATCTGCGGGGCGCGGTCGGACCGATGCCACGAAAAGGTGTTGACTTTTGTAATCGTAACCGGCTTCTGTAAATCAGCAACAATCCGTGCCTCGCCGCCGTCAAAATAGGTAGCCTGATTCGTATCATCGCTGTTTTGCCCGCCTTGCCCATTATTCATCCGATACAGAATGCCCCGCGACAATCCCTTGGAAGGCGCTGCAAAAGGTCCATTGGCCGCATAGAAGAACTGGACGCCGTTTTTGCTGTTCTGGTCAGCATAATCATCGGCCAGCGGTTTGGCCAGCGTCAACTGTTCATAACTATCAGCCCGCTCCACTGCCGCTTTACCCACAGCCTGCTTGCCGGCGGTATAGTCGCCGGGCCGTCTGCGGAGCTCAATGTCCTGACGTCCATCAAAATTGTCATATAAATCACAGGCATTGACCGCCAGATTCATGTCACTGGCTACCGTAACCGAAAAAATCTTAATCGCAGGATTATCAGGCAGCGTAATCGTCGCCGTTCCCTTCGGCAGATCATAGCCATATTTAAAGATATAACTGAACTGGTATGACTCATTCTTGCCTTCCGCCGTATGACGGTGGGTACTAAACCAGGCAATCGGGTCTCGCTTGATATATCCTTTCTGAATTTCCAGCAGCCGCCCCGCCCCAACATAATCCTCAACCCCAAACTCCCGATCCCATATCCGGCGGTCATACTGTCCCACAAAGCCCGTCCAGGCCTGCACCCTGAACTCGCACGGGCGATCGCCAATTTTTATCGTATCCGCAGTGTCCTGGTCCGCACAGGCCAGAAGATAAATACGATTATAATCTCCTTCCGGCAGCCGGAGCGTCTGTCCCTGACAAGCCAACGCAGTATGCCCTTCTCCCCCTCTCATACCAAACCGAACCCAATTCACCGACAATGTATATCTTTCTTCACCGGGCATCGACCGTTTCTCGGCCCCAAACGCCCCATCCGAGGCGACGCCATCTTTACTAAAAGCCGCTATATTATACGGCAGAGAAACACTACACGAGTATGGCTTTTCAAGACGACTGGCCGAATCCGCCAGTTTCACGGCAAAGCTGCGAATTGCATTTTTGGACATCGACATCGTCAGCTTGCCATCCTGAATATCGGCCGGGCCGATTTCGCGCTCCTGCCCGTCAATTTCATACCCGGATACAATGCCTTGGCCGAGACTCAATTCAACACCATCGGCATTGCGGCCCAGAAGTTCCTGCAGACGGATCACCACCATCTGGCCATCTTCGGCTTTCTTGATAGCCCGGACATCCACCTGGCCGGTATTGATTTGCAGCATGGAAAGAGATTTGCCCTTGACACCCGAATGCGGCTGCACCTGGAATACCCGCAGCGGCTGATTCAGACGTCTGCCCTGACGCTCCGACAGGCCTTTCTGCCAGTTGCCCGCATGCCCATAGACCGCATACGTAAACTCGTGCCGGCCCCAATCCTGCGAAAGCTGGTCCTGATAACTGCCATGCATCGCGCCCGGTGTGTATAACAAGGTCAGCCGAATTAGATCATCGGCGGGTTTATCCGAACCGAATTTGCAGTCTTCAAGAATCGACACGCCATACTCGCCGGATGTATCCGTCAGATCAAACCACTCATGCGACAGCATCTCAAACTGCCGCGGATTATTATTGCTTCGCTGAATCGTCCCCAGCCCCTGCGTATAAGTTGCGGTCTGGTTGGACACCGTCAGCGGGAAACTGGCCTTGAGCACACAGGCCATCGACTGCCATTCCACATCGTTTTTCACCTCAACTCGTTTGCCGCTATCACCGGCGCTCAGGCAAAACCGCTGGACAAACACGGAATTGGCCGCCTGACGTTTGACTTCAATAGCAACGCGGGCCGGACCATTTTCAACAATCCAGATATCGGCCGGACCATCCACATACCCAATCTCCGGCAATGCCCGTTCGCGCCAGTCCATGTTCCAGGCCGGCCAGGCCTTCGGCGTGCCGCGATGAAACTCCAGCCCTGCAGGGCGACTGAGCAATTCGCGTTTAGCCTGCTTGTCATAAATGCCGGCGATATCGCCGCCGTCATTGAGCGTGACGCGATAATACGCATTCTCCAGCGTTCGTTCATCCACAGCCAGCCCCGACCGCATGGTGCAGGCTTTTGATGAAGGTCGTATATCATATACCGCCGCCCCCACAGCCGGCACCGAAGCCAGAAACGCCACTTTAATTGTGTTGCCGTCGATGGACAACACCTGCGAGGGCACTTCCTTATTCTGCGGATTGTACACCCGCACGGCCTTCGGGGCACCCTCGGCGAACACAACCTTCGCCTCTGCAATATCCTCACGCTCAAACGACAACGCATTAAAGACCACAATCGCCTGCCCCTTGACGCGGGTATCGAGAGCGCGGCTGACAGCCCCGACAGAGCCGTTCAATACCTCCGCAAAACCATTGGCGGCAATGATTTCATCATTCCAGGCATATTCATACGACTTCGGCAGACACGTCCCCGGCAGAATATCATGCATCTGGCTGGCCAGCACCCGCCACCAGGACTGATGAAGCTGCTGGTATGGATATTCCATACCGCCCAGCCAGTCAGCCATTACAGCGGCTCGTTCAGCCGCATCGGCCAACTGTTCATTCCTGCGATTCCATCGTTTCATATAGGCCTGCGAGGTCATCGCCCCTGACGAATGTTCGGTCAGCATCAGCTCGCCTGTGTACTTTGGCAATCTGGCCTTCTGCTGCGGGGTAATATCCTTATACATCTGGTCGGCGGAACTCAGTACCACGTCAATCTCGGCATCTTCATTGCCCAGACTGGCAACGGCTTTCTGGACATCCGCTTCCCGCGGCGCCCCGCCGACATCCCCCACACCGTAATAATGATAATCCGCAAAGACCCCGCTGGCCCAGCCGTTTTCATGAACGCGGCTGATCCATTCCTTGCTGATATCCAGCCGCTCGCTGACACCGCCGGTATAATTGCCCGGATTCAGCGCCGCAATCACCGACCGCCCGTCCGGTCCTTCCCACACACCGACATTAAACGGAATCCCCATCGCCGAACCCCACGTCAGCTTCTGACTGGAAAAGCCAATCAGGCCGGTATGAGCCCAAAGGGATGGTAGATAGGACGGAAAACCAAAACAATCCGGCAGGATAAAATCCTCGCTTTCGGCTTTGAATTCTTTACGGAAATACTGGTTGCCGTATAAAATCTGCCGCAGGATCGACTCCGGCGACGGAATCAGCACATCGCATTCATCCACCGATGAGCCGCAGACAAACCAGCGCCCCTGAGAAATATATTTTTTGAGCCGCTCGTATTTTTCCGGGTAATATTCCTTCATCATCGCATAGCGCGCCGCCCCGCTGAAATTAAAGATGTAATCCGGATAGGTTTCCAGCAGCTTGAAATTATCGTCGAGGGTGTTTTTGATATATACATCGATGGTCTGGGGGTAATCCCATCGCCACTGACTGTCTAAATGTGAATAGCCTACCACATACAATGTTTTGTCCCGGTCGAAATTCCGCGGACCGCTTTGTGAATATGATGTTGTCATACAACTTCCAATCACAGCTAAAACACAGAACACCTTTACATTCATGATAAACTCCAACAGGTTCTCATTTGTCGCCTGATACATAAATTAATGCTTACAGGGCCAGCTTCTCCTGCAGATATGCAAGAACGGCCTGCCTGTCCTGAAGCGATCTCAGCATCCCCCTGAAATCGTCGTGCATAATATGTCGTGCCAGTTTTGAAAATATTTTCATGTGCGTATCCCCCGCCGTCTCCCCATCCCGAATGGTCATCGCAATCACAACATCCACGGGATTATCGTCAGTCGACTTCCAGATAATCGGCTGTTTTAGCCTCAACACACAGATGGAATGGGCACACACCGCCCTGGTCTTGCAGTGAGGAATCGCAAATCCATAGCCCAGTCCCGTGGAATAAACACTCTCGCGCTGCCAGAAATCCTGTTCCAGTTCGGCAGGCTTTTCGGTGCGATGATTATAATAAAGCATATCCGAGGCATACTGGATCGCCTCTTCCTTGTTGATGCAATCGGCATCCAAATCGATCAGGCTCAGTTCAATCACAGGCTGGACCGCAGATTCACGCTGCCGCTCGGCCAGAATCATATCGACCTGCCCGGCCGATTTGGCCGATACAGCCCGTTCAAAAATCGTACGGCAGTCACGGCTGTCATATTCGGCACATCGGGCCTTAATCGCGGCCACGGCGGGAATCGAAACACTCACTTCATCCAGCCCCGCCCCCAGCAGCAGCGGCAGATGGCCCACCTGCCCGGCCATTTCGCCGCACATGCCGACCCATAGTTTATGCCGGTGGGCATCGTCAACGATTTTCTGAATCAGGCCAAGCAATCCCGGATGACGGGATTGATACAGCGAGCTGACCCGCTCATTGCCCCGGTCAATCGCCAGAAAATACTGCGTCAAATCATTGGTGCCGATGCTGAGAAAATCCACCAGCCCGGCCAGTTGCCCAATCACAAAGACAATCGAAGGCACCTCCACCATAATGCCCAGAGAAATCGACTTGTCGTATGCCAGCGAACGGACCTCCAGTTCGGTTTTAATCCGGTCCAGCAGCGACCGGACATAGGTTACTTCTTCCAGACAGGACACCATGGGAATCATAATCTTCAGGCAGCCGAAAGCCGACGCCCTCAAAATCGCCCGCAACTGGTTTTTCAGCAGCCCTTCATATTCCCTGTAAACCCGCGCCCCCCGATACCCCAGAAATGGATTATCCTCGGAAGTCAGATTCAGATAACTGACGGATTTATCGCCGCCAATGTCAAAGGTGCGGATAATGACCGGCTTTCCCGCCGCATATTCCGCCGCCTTTTTATATTCGATAAATTGTTCCTCTTCGCTCGGGGCCGAATCCCGCCCCATAAACAGCATCTCCGTTCGGAAAAGCCCGACACCTTCGGCCCCACCGGCCATGGCCATCAGGACCTCGTCGGCCGTTGCCACATTGGCCATTACTTCAAGGGTCACACCATCGGCGGTTCTGGCCGGTTTATCCCGAAAATCATCGAGACACCGCTGTTGAAATTCCTGCTTGCGATGTTCGGCCGCATAATACCGCTCCGCCTGGGCATTCATTTCGGTAATCACAATGCCATACGTCGCATCCACCACCACCTCCTGCCCGTTAGACAGAACCGTGGCATCCTTAATGCCCGTCACCGTGGGAATCCCAAACGACCGGGCCAGAATTACCGTATGCGAGGTATTGCCGCCATGCATCAGGACCAGCCCCGACAGCTGCGTTTTATCCATGGAAATAAACTGCGACGGCGTCAGGTTATCGGCCACACACACCGACGGCCCGGTCAGCACGATCTGATCCGATGCCGCCGAACCGTAAATCTTTTTAAGCAGATGCGAACAGACATCCTGCAAATCCACAATACGCTCACGAATCAGTTCACTTTGAGCAGCTTTTAATATCTCCGAAAAATACTCAAAGGATTCAATAATCGCCTGACCTGCACAAATCCCCCGCTGCCGGATAAGACAGCGGACACGATCCAGAAATTCCACATCACTGGCGATGGACAGATGTGCCTCCATGACCTTGCTTTCAACGGAGGTCAGCCTCCCTGAGCCCAGCTTGATGGTAATATCACTGCGATGCTCGGCAACGGCCTTTTCGATTTTCCGCAATTCCTGATCCGGGCGAACCGGTTCACGCGGATCAATTCCGGAAGGCAGCTTTAATGCCTCGACAATGACCACCTTGCCTTTGCCAAAACCAGAAACCGCGGAGCAGCCGAAAATCATCGGAACACCGGCCGCCCGCAAAACCGGCGGGATATAAACCTCGGACACAGAAGCAACCTGCGGTAAAACATCGTCACAAGAGGGAAATTTTTCCTGCAGAAACCGGACGATTTCCTTATAGGCTGGGCCGCAGTTATCCCCCTCCACCTTGAGAACGCACTCGTCCCCCGCCTTGATATCCGCCCCGACCAGGGACAGAATGCTTTTGGCATTGGCGGTTTTCTGATTGCTCAGGTTGGTCAGCGAAACCTGGCTGTCCGCAAAGCCCGCGACGACCTGCTCCAGGCAGTTGGCCGGCCGGGCATGCATGCCATTGGGCAACGGACACACAAATCGATATTCATAGACTTCTGGCATACTCGCCGCTCATTAACTTCGATTGGGGACTTTGGCAAAAATGCTCTTGGGATCCTTCAGGGCAAGCTGAACCGGCACCTCGATACGGGGAATACCCTCAAACCGTTCGGAATTTTCAATGGCAATATCCGCCGCCAGAATCAGGGCATCCGCGCCTTTGATATCAGCAGGCCTCAATTCATTTTCGATCCCCATGGCGCCCTGGGTCTCCACTTTGATTTCATGCCCCAGTTCTTTGGCGGTCTTTTCCAGACTTTCCGCCGCCATATACGTATGGGCAATCCCCGTTGGACACGCAGTCACTGCGATGAATTTCATAATCAGGCCTCCTTTTTAACGCCAGTCAACGTTTTTAACAGATTAATGGACAAAGCGGTCACAATTGTTCCAGTGATAATCGCTAAAATATAGAATAATTTATTATCAATTAATAACAATACAATAGGGCCGCCATGCGGTGCATGATCTCCAACTTTACTGAGCATCGCAATTACTGCCGCCGTCATTGAACCCAGCATGATACAGGGAATTACACGGAGCGGATCTGCCGCGGCAAACGGAATTGCCCCTTCCGTAATACCAACAAGCCCCATCCCCAGCGCGGCGATGCCGCTTTCCTGCTGCTCTTCGGTCCAGAGCTTGCGGCGAATTAATGTGGCAAGCCCCATCCCCAATGGCGGCGTACAGATCGCCGCGGCAACTGCTCCCATCACCTGGGCATTGCCCTGCTGAATCAAGGATGCCCCAAAGAAAAATGCCGCCTTATTGACAGGCCCGCCCATATCAAAGGCAATCATCGCCCCCAATATCAGGGCAAGAATAATTGAGCTGGTCGCCTGCATTCCGCGAAGCCATGTATCAAGTCCAACCATAATTTGAGCGATCGGCAAACTGACAAAATACATCATGGTTCCAATAACAATCGCAGAAATCACCGGAATGATTAAAATAGGCATAATCGGGCGAATGAGTTTGTGAACCGGCATTTTTTTGAGCCAGGCAACAAGATGCCCCGCAACAAGCCCCGCCAACAGCGCCCCCAGAAATCCAGCGGGGGCAGATCGGCCATCTACCTGCTGAGGAATGCCTGCCATAGAGCCTCCGATAAAACCAGCTACTAATCCAGGCTTACCTGCAATGGCGTATGATATATATCCCGCCAGAATTGGAAGCATCAACTTGAAGGCTTCTCCACCTATCGAGTTGATATGTTTCAAAATAGGACTATCGGAAAAATCCGGACCTGATGGTCCCATCACAAAACTGGATGCAAACGCAATTAAAATACCACCACCAGCGATGAAGGGAATCGCATACGATACCCCGCTCAACAGATACTGCTTCTGATTTTGGAAAAACTGTTTCATAAACCACCCGTTTTAACTGGACAGTAATTTGGGTTCATCTCCATTTATATTTGGAAATTATATCCGCCAAAGAGACTGAATGATATAGGAATAAACTACCAATATTTACACTTTTGTAACGTTGTGTTATTTAAAAACAAAAAACAAACCACCTCAAATGACATCATAATTGCTTTATTTGAAACATTTTATGCTTGACACAACATTTATCCGTATTTATCCTGATAAGCAATTATATGATTTTCGTAACATATACGCTGATTTGATAAAAAGCCAAATAGATGTAACAAATACAATACAATATCCATCTATTGAGGTGTTTTAGTACAAAATCAGAAACAGTAAGGTATCACATGGAAACACAGTTGCGTATTATTGAATGCCTGAGGGCAATTACAGCCGGCCCCGGCATCAGCGAAGTCATTTTTGCCGGCAACAAGACTCCTCCCCCGCTATTGGCTTTTGCCGTCCATTTCCCACGCTTAACCCTTTTAACCAGTGGAACTTATCTAACGGAACTGGAACAAAACCGCAAGGTTACATCCGTATCCATCCAGCCCGGCCAAGCCCTTTTTATCCCTCCGAACTGCTGGGATAAGCCGGATATGAACACCCAATCCCAGGCAATCCACTTTCTGTTCGGCAAACGACACACGGGTATCAGCCTGGTGACTTCCAATAATGAAGTAACAGCGGACAAAATTGCTCTGCAACACACCCTTGCCGGCCCAGAACAAAAACTAATCGATTCAATTCTTGAATTGAACCAGATGAAAAAACCTTACTCGGCCTTTAATCACCTGATTACAGCCCTGTTATCCTGTTATATTATACGTTTGGAGGAATACAACAAACCCCTGTCAAAACACTCCAATCTTCTGTTTCAGGAAATCTGTATCTATATTCAGGAAAACTTCCAAAACGAGCTTTCGCGCGATTCGGTGGCCAAACACTACGACATTTCACCCAATCACCTGTCCAGAATGTTTAAAACCAGTGGCTATATGAAGTTCTGCGATTATGTGAATTATGTCCGGATCAACAGGGCAAAGTTCCTGCTGCAAAACTACGATTTCTCGCTCCATCATATCGCCCAGCGATGCGGCTATAATGATGTGGTCTATTTCTGCAGAATCTTCAAAAAAATCACCAAAAAAACACCTAAACAATATCGCAATCAGCTCTTATACAGCAATAGCCATTAAGTTTCTTTCCGAACAAAAGCAACCGGCTGTAACTATATAAAAGGGCATGCATAAAAACATTAGACTTTTTAAACCCCGGACAATACAATGTCCCGGAGTTTATAATATATCAGGAGAACAACAATGTGCGATAGTTGCGGATGCAGTGGAAAGACTTTTGAATCAAAGGTAGCCGACGTGATTGAATCAATCCGGCCGATGTTGCAAAACGACGGCGGAGATATTGAATTGGTCGGCGTAGATGCCGACAAAACCGTTAAAGTACGTCTTCAGGGAGCCTGCCGGGGTTGTCCGGGTGCTCGTATGACCCTGAAAATGGGCGTGGAACGGGTTCTTCGTCAGAAAATCAGCGATATCAAAGAAGTGGTCGCCGTTGATTAATTAACCGTTTTGAGACATGATTTGTCCGAGACGTTTCAAAAAGATATTAAGGAGCACAATTCGACAGAATCTGGCGAAAAAAGGCCCGAGGTGAGTTTTGTGCCAAAATACCGCAAATCCCTGCAATGGGTTTTAGCGGTATTTTGCGTTTTATGGGTCGTTTGGCATTTTTATCAGAATCGTCAGGATTTGGGTTTGTTTGGTTCGCTGACTTTACCCATTATCGCCCTGCTTTTAGGGCTGTTTATCCTTCATTTGTTGCTGTATTCACTAAATTTCTATTATGTGATTATCAGTTGCGCAGGGTCTAAAATACCCTTTATTGACTTTTTCAAGACGATTATTATAGGACGTTTCCTGAGTAGTATCACCCCTCAGGCCGGCGGTGTCTGGCGTGCCATTCATCTCAAACACAAATTCGGCATTTCTTATACTCACTATATCGGGGGGTTTTTGTGCTATTTATGGCTCGATGCGGCCATGAATATTCTGATATCCGTAGTGATATTCGCCCTATTTGCTCCAGAATTTAAAATAGGTTCGATTTCGGTCTGGCCGCCGCTGGCCATTCTGTCAATTGCCTGGTTTGCACCTCTGCTTATAGAGAAATTATTCCGGAAAATTAAGATTCAGGCCGGATGGCTCGGTCGGGTCCATGAACATTTATCCGCGATGATATCGATTGCGATTCAGGGATTGGCCGATCATAAAATGCTAAGCCGGGTTATCTGCATAAATACAATTAATTGCATCAACAATATTTTGATCTATTATCTCTGTCTGTCTGGAAGCGGGGAAAAGATTACAATCCCCGCATTGGCGGCTTTTTTTATCCTGCTCAAGCTCAGCAGTTATATCATCATTACACCGGGAAATATCGGCGTGCGAGAAATTGTGTGCGGACTGCTCGCCCAGCAAATGGGATTGGGGGCCGGGGCAGGAATGGTTTTATCGGTATTTTATCGCCTTTTTGGCATCATTACGTTGTCGCTCTTTGGTTTGTATTTTGGCGGACTCAAACTGATCCTCTCCAAAAAAAAACCAGGGCACTGATGGGCTAAATCTCTGTTCCTATTTCATTCCGATTATTCGAGAAAGTGATTAATTGGGTTCGGATATACGGAAAGCACATGCCATTTCACCGGCCTACGTTATCGGACGATATTGTGCGGATGATGCAAATCTGATTTGTTTGTAAAATCGAGCTGAAATTTGTTTTCATTTGTTGTATCCAGCCATCCGCATTTATTATCGGCCCTTGAGTCCTGCTTAAAACACCGCAGCGTTCCAACCCATATTTTACCAATCTCATAATACAATTCCGACGACATCATTGCATGTGATGTTTTAATAACACGGATGATGCCATTATGAAAACATTTGAATATGTTGCATGGGATACTCAGGGAACCTGCCGCGAAGGCGTTCGTCAGGCCGGTTCTCAGGAGGAAATCCTGGCCATCCTGCGTGACGAGCTGCTGACCCCGGTTTCCATCCGGGAACGCATGTCAGAGGCGGCCTCCAAGATCGCTACCGTCCGCGGCAAATCCGTCAAATCACAGGACCTCGCTTCGTTCTGCTGGCAATTGGGGACGATGATTTCGGGCGGACTTCCCATTACCACGGCCATCGAAACCATTGCCGAGGAAGTGCCGAATAAATATTTTGAGCATGTTCTGAAAACCATGTCGGAACGGATGCAGCAGGGTCAATCGCTTTCTGAAATTGCCAGTGATTACCCCAAGGTATTTAATAAATTAGCCTGCGCCCTGCTTCAGGCGGGGGAAACCGCAGGCACCATCACCTCCAGCCTCCAGCGCCTCGGCGAATATTATGAAAGCCGTGATAAACTGGTTCGCAAGGTTCGCGGAGCACTGGCATATCCCATCTTTGTGGTATTTTTCATTATTGGCATTGTCGTCGCCCTGATGACGCTGATTATTCCCCGCTTTACCCTGATGTTTGATCAATTCAAAGGCAATCTGCCGGCCTTTACCCGCGGATTCATGGCAGTTTATAATTTTCTCATGGGTAATGCACTGTTTATTCTGTTGGGGTTGGCCCTGGTGGTTGTGGCAATCGTGATCACCTCCCGAACTCCGAAAGGTCGGCGTTTCTTTTCAAGAATGATGCTCAAGCTGCCGCTGATAGGCCCGATAACCAAAATGGCCTTTATTGCCCAATTCTGCAAGACCCTGTCCACACTGATTGCCTCCGGTGTTTCCGTTCTGGATGCGTTCGGGATTCTGGCCAACATGACCAACAATCAAATGTTTCGTGAAGGAGTCATCAAAACCCGTGAGCATATTGTAGAAGGTACCAATATTTCCAAAAGCATGGAGCTTGTCGGCTTTTTCCCGGGCGTGGCGGTCAAAATGACTCAAATCGGAGAACAGAGCGGGTCCCTGTCGGCGGTCCTGGACAAAACCAGCTATTATTATGAGAAAAAAGTCGATGGACTCATTACGATCATGCTGGGTCTTATTGAACCGGTCCTGATTGTATCTGTCGGTGCGATTGTATTAGTCGTTGTGCTTGCCATGTATTTACCCATATTTTCCATTCAGGTTTAAAAAACAAGATCGTGGTTAAGTACCTGTTCACAATGTTCGATATGTTTACAAAATGTGTAAATAGCCGTCGGCTGACGACGGCAAGTAACGTTACTTTATTTGATCGGGAGATTGTATTATGACAATGAAAAAAGGCTTCACACTCATCGAACTGATGGTGGTGGTGCTGATCGTCGGCATTCTTGCCGCGGCGTCAATTCCGCTCATGCGAGGTCGAATTGATTCGGCCAAGTGGGCGGAAGCCAACGCCACAGCCGGCACCGTCAAATCTTCTGTCCGCGTGTATTTTGCCGAAAGCGGAAAGAAAATTACCGGCTCGCTGGGCGATGCTGCAACACAGTCAACACTGGGCTTTACCAAGGCTGATCTGACCGGCAGTTATTTCGTCCCGGGCGACTACACCATCGACAGCGTGGATGACAATGGAAACGCACAGATCACCGTAAAAGGCAGTCAATCCAACGCCCCGTCGGGCAGCAAAGTACTTGGCGCCGACGGCACCTGGAAATAACACCGTCTGCCATTCAGGACATATACGGAGGAGGCTGTACTCGGCACAGCCTCCTCTTTGTCTTTCATCCATAACCTGGTCCGACCGTAAACAGAATGAACAAACGGCATTATAATTCGATAACGACATCCGCCTTTCGCAAGGGATTCAGTCTGCTTGAGCTGGTCCTTGCGATTCTGATTATTTCCATTTTATCCGTCGGCACCCTTGGTTATCAATATCTTGCAACTCGTATGGCCCTGCGGGCCAATGCTGAAATCACGGCGACCCGGACCGCCCGGTTTATTCTGGACAACTGGAAAAAGACCGGCGGTGATGAGAACTTCGACCTCGAATCACTGGATGCAGACTTTGAGGAAATTCCCAAAACCAGCCAATATACGACCACCATCAACAAGCTGCCAATGACCACGGAACTCTATTGGAAGGATATCGAAGAGGACACCCTGTCGATGACCACAATTCGGCAGATTCAGGTCACGGTACGCTGGAAATCCGACTACAGCACCTCTCAACTGACCTCCAGTGATCCATCGTTTATTATGGCGACTTATGTACGCCGGGATGAGGACGGAGGATAAACGATGCGGCTAAAATCTGACTTTCGAAACCGATTCCAGCCGGGTTTTTCGCTGATTGAGCTGATTGTCGCAATCGCCATCGTCGCCATACCGCTGGCTGCGGTTGCCGTGTTGCTGACAGGCAGTTCACGGTCATGGCAGCGCATGTACAATGACACACACAGCCAGATTCGGCAGGATTCGCTGGCAGTCATGATGTCGATTCAAAAAACGGGCCGACAGGCCAATTTGACCAATTATTCCATTTACACCATCAAGAACAGCCGGTATTCCCCGGCAACACCGCCTTCCGGAAAAACCATCGCCTCCGGCCAGGCGGTTGAGTTTCGTTTCTGGCAGGATACTTTCGATCCCGACAATCCCGCCAGCAACATCTTTGAATCGGATAACACCGGAACGCACTACGCATTGTATTATCTGGATGGATCAACACTGAAACAGGACATCGGCCGGGTCGTCAACGGCGTCGGAGGAGTTGCAAACAATTCCCGCCAGACTGCAAACATTCAAAGCACTCTCGTTTTGACTAAACTGGTCAACACCACCGCCAATAACGAACTATTCAGCCATGCCATGTCCGGCGGACAGGGCAACGGCTGTGTCAATACAAGGATCACCCTAACGGATACCAATAAGAACTCCATTGAGATCCTGTTCGGGACCTTATTGCGATCCGCCTGGCCGCGATAGGAAAGACAGGATGGACTATTTCAGGATATTGATATTAAACAGAATGATGAAATCGGAACGAAATCATCCTAAAAAACAACAGACGGGTTCGGTACTGGCCATTGCCTTAATCCTGATGGTGCTGCTGACCATAACCGGGCTTGCCCTGATTCGGATTGCCGAAGGCAGACTGATGCAGGCCGTCCGGATTAAAAGTCAGGAATCCGCCGCCGCAGCGGCTGAAGCCGCTTATGAAAAAGCGGTTTTCTGGATGAGCCAGCAGGTGGATATGCTGGAGGCATTGAACGGCAATCTGGCTTCCACGACGATTACGTTTCCCCAGAGCCATGCCGATTACACCTTATCGTTTTCCACCTTTATCGGGGCCCGGCCCATTTTTGAGGTCCAGGCCAATGGGTACTGCGGCATTTATCAAAAAACACTGACCGCCTACCTGGTTCAGGCCGTCGCCGGCTGGGAAATGGGCATGTGCCGGATTATATCCGGCCCCAATACAACGGATGAAGTCCTTTTCCTTGACGGTGAAATCATCGCTATGCCGATCCATATCAATGATATGCAGGACAATCCGGATTATACGGACATTCATATTTCAGGCTCTCCGGATTTTCGGGGACATGTCTCGATGGGAGAATCCCGCTACAATTCCCGCGGAACAGATAAATATGCGTCCATTATCGATCTGTTTGATCATGGCATTTCATTCAATCAGCCGGCCAGCCGTGTCGTGGATCCCGCT
>JBDKVE010000367.1:0-6576 GCA_039679345.1 Anaerohalosphaeraceae bacterium | reverse complement strand
GTGAAGGCGGTGGAATATTATACTATCGAAAATGCGACAACGGCGAATATTGTTGAGGTTGGATAAATGAAGAAAATTAATGTTGCTACGGGCTTTGGTTATATCGTTGATGCTGGCGGGAAAGTCGTCAGTAAGGCATTTCTACCCGCCGGGGAACATCGCATTGACGACGGCTATGAATACAGAGAGGTTGTAAATCAAGCGGCTTTGGATGCGATTGCTATTGCCACCTCTGAAAAGACGGCAGAGCAAAAAGATGCTGATTTGATAGCCGAAACATTGCAGGCTATGGCGTTGGCTGAAATCGCTAAAAAAGGCAAGGTTCTGGAGTCGGAAGTTATGCAGCAGAAATCCAACGAGGTTCTCAATGTCGGAGCTTAAAAAAATATCGAATGATACGGAATTAAAGCCGGGCGACAGGCTGGCGGTCGATATTACCCGGCGGTTTTCGCTGGGTGGAACGCTGGATGCGTATTTGCTGGCGGGCAAGGTCTATCAGCTTGAAAAAGACCATCCAGAGTTCACCATTGAAAAATGGGATAATCTGGATACCGGAATTCGAGTCTATGTCCGAGTCAATGAAATCACCGAACCGCAAAAGGTACAGGCCGGAGTTGTTACCCCGGCGGTGATCATCGCGGCCATTGTCGGCGTGTCGATTATCTTTCTGAGTGTGACCACCTATCAGGTTATCGACCGGGCCGCCGATACGATTGAAAATCCGGAAGCCGCCGAAGCCATTGAGACAATCAGTAAAACAGTCACCAACGGCAGCGTTATTCTGGCCGTGGCGGCTGTGGTCGGTTTATGGATTTACTTCACTAAGGGGAAGAAATAATGAAGCGGAAAACATTCAAGAAAAAAGCGACGGCACGGGCCGCCCGCAAAACAGGTCAGGCAATCTACAAAGTCAAGGGCGGATATCGACTCCGCAGGAAGGCACGGTAAACGTGGTCAAAACATTCATTGATTTTATCGATTACAATCGGTTCGCTGTCATGGCGGTCATTCTCTGCATGGTGGTCTGGATTTTCGCTATCGGCTGTTCACCCGTGGTATTAAGCCCGGTGAATCCTGAAAAAGCCGTCAATGCCGCCGAACTCGAAACCGATTATCAGGTGTGGCTAAAAGACAATGAAGCCATGCAGATTAAATTCGAGGCCGCCGGGAATGACTTGAAACAACAGGCCGAAAATCAGGCGAAATTCCAGCAGGTTTTGGTGTCACTGGCAACCGGGCAGGTTGCTAATTTCGGGGCGTTCGCTGAATTGCTTATGGGTACCGGCCTAATCGGTGTCATCGGCGATAACATCCGCAAGAACGGTGTCATTGCAGGTCTCAAACGGAACAAGGCGGCGGCGTGAGTAACTATATCAAGACAGATTCTATCGTTAAAACGTTGGCGGCGATTCTCTTGACCGTTGCAGGCTGGGCGTTTCATAACGCTGAAAAACGCCTTGATGATATGTCCGGCAAAATTGACGGCTTAACGGTCAAGGTCGCAAGCGTGGAAACGCTCCTGAAAGCTCGCGGGGACTCGACGGGTAAACCGTCGGGTCTGTCCGCCGGGCCGATGGTTTCAGCGGTGTACGGGCCGTCAAAAGCGTCGAAAATCGACGGCAAAACCGGCGGTTTGGAATAATCAACTTAATCAAACCGTTGAAAAAGCGTCGAAAATGCGAAATTAGTATTTGACAGTCGGTAACGTCTTGATAATATAGCGAAAAGGCCGATAAGTCGGCTTGAATATGACGGTTTTAGATGTTTGAAAAGTTCATAAGGGTTTGTGTGGAAATGACTTGGGGTCATTTTTTTTGAATGTAACAGTGAATGTAACATAAGATACATTATAGGACCATATAGATTTTGTTTTTCAGGCCATTTATAAGGCTGATTTAGGCCGGATTTGGGCTTTTAACGGCTTATACAGGCTCCGAGGCTTGCTTTTAAACTGACATATCCAAGGCATCCACTTTGGCGGCAAGTATGAAATCATTTTCATGCAGACCTTTAATCTTATGTGTATAGAGTTCAATGATGACTTTTCCCCAGCTCAGGGAGATGTCAGGATGGTGTTGCTGCTGCTCGGCAAGTTCGCCAACTTTGTTTGTAAAGGCTAATGCCTCGGCAAAATTTTTAAAACGATAGGTCTTGCGAAGCTGGCCGTTTTGAACCATCCATCCATTATTTAGGCGACATAATAGCTCTTTTATGGAATTATCTGGCAGGGGACTGCCGCCCGATTTACACGGAACACATTCCTTAGATGATAGTGATTGAGCTGGATTTTCCATAACGAACTCCCCTGCCATAGATTGAATTATCAGATGATACCCTTATTGAGCCGAATCGGCAGAAATCTTCCATTCTCCAGCTTCTACGGCAAAACGAATCCAGTGTTCATCTTCACCTGCAAACTCAATTTTTCCGGTCTTGTCAACCATACTATTTTTATCTTTATAAACTGGGGTGTCATTTACGGTAATCAATGATATCACCATTCCACGTTTGGGAATACCAATCATCGCCCTGGCAGGTGTTTTTAGATTCAATTGAAAACGTTTTTCACTTTGCTGTAGTTTTAAATCAATTTGTCCCTGCGGTACAGAAACACTCGATGTGATTTCACGAAGACCGCCCATCTGAGGCATAATCGATACATTCGCAAAGGCGGCCGCTGCCGGTGAAATGCCTGTAATATACTGACTGAGAATCGTTAACGGGCCACCTGACCATCCATGATTATAGCTGCCGCCTTCAGTATCCCAGCCTTCCCAAAGCGTTGATAATTCGCTTACGATCTGCTTGGCATAACGGAAATTCATCCTTTCGAGAGCCTGTTCGGGTGCATTCATTAGGCAAAGCGCCTCCAGCACATATTTTTCCATGTAGGGACTGGCATGATATTCTGTTTTCAGGACTTTTTGTATTGCAGGATAATAACCAGGTTCCGCCAGGCCTGCCACAACTGCCATGGCCTGGGCGCGGTCATCTGTTTTGCCCTGATAGCCCGGAGTCCGGTAGCAATCACCCTGCCAAAAGGTTTTATTGTAATGAGCTGCGATCAACTCCATGTTTTTCTGATAACCCGGCACATCCGAATCATGGCCGGTCAATTGAGCCATCTCAATTGCCGCTTTCATTGCCAGATAGAAACAGGCATTTTCAATGACCGCAACATCAATATTGGCTCCCCAGTCCGTCCAGTCCCATTCGCCGCCGCGATGGACAACCAATCCGTTATTGTCGAATTTCCAAAGATTGAGATAGTCTTTCACTTGCGGATAAATGTCTATAATTGTCTGTTTGTCGCCCGTGTACCAGTAATAAGTCCAGATTCCGTACCAGCCTGCACAGGCAAGGCTTTGCATGGGCAGTTCCTTATCCCATGACCCATCTTCGAAGGGCGCTCCGGGAGTCGGAATTCCTGCCGGCGACGGAGAGTAAAAGACTTTATCTTTTCGCTGCCAGCGGACCAGTTCGTGAATACACTTCCGAGCCAACTGCGGGCCATGGACAGCATCAAAGACATAAAATGCCTCACCAAATTCGTTGACTGCGTCTCCAATCCACTGGGCGCGTTCACGATCCGGGCAATCCATATACGTATCACGCATGGTGATATATAACGTTCGCCGGGCTTTTTCCCACAATGTGTTTAATGCTTTATCATCGCAGTTGAAACTTCCGGCAAATTCCGCGTTATAGCCGGTTTCACGATATTTCAAAGCCAGCACCTCAACGCCTTCGGGAACACTGTAACGGACATCATGGCCGTTCATCCACCCGAGCGATTCGTATTCCTGAACACCCTCTCTGGTGATGTATACTGCCCGCACACTGGGAACACCGCTGATGATATAATCATCGGTCTTGATTTCGATGCGTTTTCCGGCCGGCGCTTTTACTTTGAGATAGGGTGTAATCTGGGCATTATACGGCAGCTTGCCGATAAAGAGCCGATAACCATTTTCCCCGGCTTGTTCTTTGACATTGACATACTCCAGCAGGCCTGATTTTTTCCATTGCAGGAGCGGCCTTTTTTCCAGTGTATTCCATGGCGCCACGGGAGGCTTGCCAAATGCTGTTGCTTTTGACCATCCGGAATCATCATAGTCAGCGCCCTGCCAATCTCCTAAATCCTGCTGCGCATCAAACTGGATATTTCCTTCCGGCAGTCGATAGTTGGGATGGGGCGGTTCAGTCTGACTGTAGGCCGGATGCGGACGTACTTTCCAGTCGCCTCCCGACTCAAATCGTTTGCCGTCCACGGATAAATCGAAAACCAGACCCGCCCTGCCGCTGTTATTATGTGAAAAACCATGTTTGCCCCAGTACCAGACCAGAACGGCGATGGTATTATCCCCGGCCTTTAAATGCTTTGTCAGATCGACTTCATCGTAATAAGTATTCTCCGGCGAAGGCCCGCGTTTGAGCTGTCCTTCAAAGACAGCCATCTGGCCGTTAATCCATAGCCAATACTTGCTGTCGCAGGCAATCGAGGCAACCGCACTTTGCGGTGTTTTCTCAATATTGATCTGGGTACGATAACACAGCCAGCTATTCGGTTTGACCGATTCAGTCAATCCGATCCACTCGGCCTGCCAAAGTTGCTGCTGGGCCAGTGCTGAAAAAGACACCAACCCCCATACGATTGCCGTAAAACCAATGCGAAAAAACCGTTCCATCCTGAGTTCTCCTGAACATTGCCTGTTTTTAATCACTGACGCGCTCAGTGCCCGAATAATAACATCGAGCCGGATAAGATATGACCATTTTTATCAACAAGGCCGATAATCATAGAGAAAATAAACCTCGAATTGATATTTGCTTCATTTCTCCTGCCTAGCATGGATTATATGTAACTATATCCATAATCCACGTTTTCAGCCAACGGAGTTCATAAAATCCATCAAATCCCTCCTATTACTTGACTTTTTTAACAAAATCTGCTATCATTTGCCTTACTATTAGAGAAGATAGTGTAGCCATACTGTTGGCTTTGGGGTGGTTAAGTTTGTCTAACGCATATTCTGGGGAGTACTCGAAATGTCTGGATTGCAGAAACTATTGAGTTCATTGTGTGTCCTGTTTTTATCGGCAACCCTGTTGGCGGCTCCGAAAGCGTGGGTTTCAACCAGTTACAGGCCGGATATATGGTCTTCCGGAAGTTGGTATCGCGCCCCCATTACGGAGGGGTATATGGACCTGCGATTACTGATTGAAAATGCATCGTTTGACAGCGCCGAATTTTCCATTTCTTATGACAGCAATATTCTGCACACACCGGGTGCGGCCAATTTTCTGGATATTATACCCGGCTTGAGCACCCCGACTGTCAGTACCGTGAATCTCGAAGGAAGCTGGAAAAAGACAACCTTTACCTTCACCGGCGCTGTGACCATTGGCGCAATTCAATACGAATCCGAATCTGTTTTCAGGCTTCGCCTGGTTCCCCATGCCGAGGGTACCGTTCCCATCAGCCTGTGGACCAGTTCCAGTCCCCGCTACCCTGACTCCTACAAGTCCTGTTCGCTGACTCTTCGCAATGGCACGGACGAGGTTCCATTTGAACGCAAAGAGTGGAACGACAGTGTTCAATTGGTTACATTCACTGACAAGACCTCTGCATCCATAATGTATAATTATGACTTAAACCTTGGCACACCTATTTCAAACGGCATTATCCGTGTGACCTACGCAGACAGCACTGTGGAAGAATTTACCGCCTCCAACCATGACCGAGGTATCACCGTTGACAGCAACTACGGCGGATATTATATCACCGCCCAGCCTGATGCGGTCCTGTATTCAATCATCTTTCCGGAATACGAAGATACGGTTGTTGACAACATCAGCGGCGGCTGGTCAACGACGCATGTTCAGCCGGATACAATGTTTTTCGTCAAGGAAGCCTCGGAAGGTTTTCATGGCCTTCGGGCGACTACGGAGGATATTGAGCTGACTATAGAATTGGCCGGTATTGGAGCTGACTTCGCCGGTTCAGAATACGATGCCGTTCTCATTACCGATCAGCAAGGCGCCCTGGTCAAAACCTTCGAGTTCGAGTATGTCGATGCCGACACGATGAAGCTGACTATTGTGGATGGTCTGGAAGCCTATCCGAATTACTCGCTCTATGTGTATAAGAATGGCTTAATTGCCGGCCGGACCTGGTTTGCTGCATCGACCTTCTATCCGGTGACTTTTACTGTCAAAAATCAAGCCAGCGTTATACTACCCGGTGCCAAAGTGACAATCCCGCTGTCTGGAATGAACGGCCCGATGAATCTGGAACAGGTTGCCGATGAGAACGGCGTGGCTGTCATTGAAATGCCCGGTTCGGAGTGGGGAAATTATTATAATTACTATGTGACGCTTGCTGACCATGAAGACGTGGACGGATTCTTACAGGTCTATGCCGCCCCGGTTGAAGTACCGGTTGTCATGGGCCCTGTCCAGGGTGTGGATATGAATGATTTTGTTGTCCTCGCCTCTCAGTGGGAGATGGAATACTGCCAGTGGAATAGCTATTGCGATGGAGCCGACCGCAATCGCGACGGTACCGTGGATATG
>JBDKVE010000366.1:0-5731 GCA_039679345.1 Anaerohalosphaeraceae bacterium | reverse complement strand
GGCACAGGCACACATGAAACATGGGCAGAGGGGCAATCCTATACAGGAATTGATAGCTGCAATAACATTCTGATTGAGGGTGTTACCGCTCATGACTCAAGGGCGGAGGTAATTTGTGTCGATTATGCAGAGTACATCACGATCAGGGGCTGTGATACATATAATGGCGCATGGTCAGGAATTACAGTAGCCCACACCCAACACAGTTTGATCTATAATAACAATGTTGAGCATTGCGGCGAGCTGCCTAAAGCCGGTTACCAAATGGCACGAGGAATCAATAGCATTGGATCCGTCGATGTTTCAATCTCTAATAACTGGATTCGAGATTGTATGAGCGGCGGTATCGGTGTTAATGAAACATTCGGCATCGTTGAATCTGATAATATCAACATCTATGATAATCACATAATAAACACGATCGGTGACTCAGGTGGAATCGTTGTTGAAAGTTCGGATTACGGTTCATATAGCACCAACATCAATATACACGACAACTATATCAATACAGACAGACACGCGAAATTAGATGCGGGCGGGTCGGTGGTAAATAATGGCGATGGCACTGTGACACTGCCTGCAACTTACAATGGATACAGAACGGGTCTTTCTGTTAAGATTGAAGGCACGGCCAATTACAACGGTACTTTTACTTTGCAGAATGGAACGGACGATAACCATATTGTGATCTCGCATGGGTACGTTGAAGAGTTCTTTAATGGTACAGAAACGGTGTCATATGCAACGATAGGTCTATGGTTTGAGTATGTCAAAAACTTCAATGTACGTAACAACATAGTCGTTCCGGGAGCGGTAAATACAGGTACCTATTGGTGCTATGTGACTACAACGGCTTTCGATGGGCTGGTTCAATATAACACGTACACGCCCGGCACAACCTATGTTAACAAAGGCATTTCCGTCATCTTTAATGGGAATGGGCCGATAGCTCCTTAAATTAATAATGAGGCTTTACAAGCGCCATGGATTATAAAAGTATCTGGCATTATCTTTCACGCTTTTCAGCGAATTGTCACATAGAGTCGCGTATAGACTAAGGTTGGCTTGCATCCTGACCGAAATCAAAGTTTCATTACGATTTTATGTAATCTTAAGAATGTTTTAAAATATGCTGATTCGACATGTCTTCATTGCTTTACTGGTGGTATCAGTAATAGGTTCCGTGGCCAAAGCCGCATCAGTTTATAATTTGGATGACCCCGACGAACCTTGGCGAAAGTCAAATTCCGGGATTTCAACTCAGGTTTTGCCGCCTTATATCCCATTGAATCGCAAAGATAATACCGTGGAATGTTGGGGACGTTCCTATCAACTTGGAGCTGTATTTCCTGTTTCTGTAACGAGTCAGGGCCAGAGGATATTATCAGGGCCTGTTGCCCTGAAAATAAAAATGGAAGGGAAAGGGATATCCATAGCCGGGCTTTACCCTTCTTTTGGCATGCAGCGTGAAGATCGAATATCGACCAATCTGCGCTTAATTTAAATGACGCTTGATTCCTCTTCGTCCGGCTCAAGCATCCCTTCGGGACCACGCCCCCGGCCCAGAGACAAACCCTCCCTCACCCTGCGTAACAATCTCAAGGCAAAAAAGTCAGCCTCCTGTACACCCCACAGGGGGCTTTTTTCGTTTACAGCCCGTCCATCGTGGACCGGTCAAGGACGGCTGACCTATGCCTGAGAGAAAGCCACAGGTCCACTGCGGCTAGTTTTCGACAACAAGGTCTTTATAAATGAGGGTAATTCCGAGGATTTAGGCCTTTATCTACTTCTTCTAGCTGAGATTTTGTTTTTATACTCCACCAGTCCAGCTATAGCCATGATCTGCTTGCGGGTAGCTTCTGACAGGTCATTCCAAGCCTTGACCAGAGCGGTCAATTCAGGCGAAATTTGGGTTGAATGCACCGGATTCTGCACCGTTGATTTTTTGGATATTTCATAAGTGCTTGCATCAGAAGGCTTTACATTTTTGCGTTCGAGTCCTGCATCGCCCATTTTTCGACATACTGTAAGTTTGTGAAAATTGCTGCAAATCGTTGCTATCACAAGTGCTTACGTCGCTAGTTTCTAAATCTTCCTTCCGGCATCTTCCGACACTGATTGATACTGATGCTGCCCCCCATTCTCGCTCTTTTCATGCTTTCTGTTCTATATCTGCGTCAATACTATCGCTGTCATAGGTATATCTACCGATTGAATTAAGATAATATTACTGTACAATAGTCCCTATCACGGAAGGTTGGGATGAAAAGCAACCATATAAATGGAAGAGGGGTGATGCAGCCCGTTGGACTGAGGTGGTATTTTTGTCAACCGGGCGGCTTCATTTTATGCGTTTTCATTCATTTCCTTTTCAAGAACTGTACGATACTTATTCCAATCAAATCCATTAAGATCATGACTTTATTCACTCGTACCTCCGCACATGGCAGAGGTTTATTATTATCAATACGAAAGGAGATGGCGATGAAAAAACTGGATAGGTTGTAGCTACTCTATCGTAAGTCGTTATCAAAAAGATTCATTTGTTATGAAATAAATGAAAAAGGAACTCCGGTTAGGAGAAATAACGATGAAAACAAAGAAAAACTTATTCTGCATTATTGTATTAGCGGTACTTGTGTTATCCATGCCGGCGCTGGCCGTCAACCTCATCTCGATGAATTTTGCTGAGAATACCGCCAACCAGGTTTTTGCAGGGGGGGAATTGATTGGTCCCCTCAAAACAAACAGTACATACTGGAATAACTCCGCCAATGGAACGACTACGGGTACTCTGAGTACCGGGACCCTGGATAACCTGATCGACAAATACGGCCTACCTACCACAACGGACGTGTCCTGGGAATCCAAAGAATGCTACTGGAATGGCGACGGCACCGGCTCCGATGAAGCAAAACTGGCGGTCGGCTACCTGGATGACGGGGACGACGGCCCCAGTTTCACCGTGACCAGCATTCCATTTACCACGTATAATGCGTACATCTTATTTACCTCAGATCAAAATGGGGACTATACACATGGCTCGTTAACGGTTAACGGTCCCGTTATTTTTGGAGGTCCATTTCCTACACATGGCCGGGTAACAGACGGTACCGGCTGGGTGGAATGTGATGGCACCGTTTATGGCAATTATGTCAAGGTGACCAATTTGTCAGGTAACTTGACTGTATCCACGGTAAAAGATGCAGGCCGGGCTCCGCTGACAGCCTTTATCATTGAAGAGATTCCCAATTCCGTTTATATTGACAACTTTAATCCTGCTGTTGGGGCAACACGGGTCGGGCAGGATGTTCAACTGAGTTGGGAAGTTTTCAATCCGACAGGCACCCCCAGCTTTAAAGTGTACCTTTCGTCCAAACCCAGCGAAGTGGACCCGACTATCGATCCGAATATTCCAACCGTACCGGTGGCAACCACCGGCAATACCTCCTATGTACCGCCTTCACCCCTGGATGCAGGAACTCTGTATTACTGGCGTATCGATGTTGCGGATGATGCGAATACGGTTCCGATTGTTGGCAATGTTTTAACCTTTTCCACCGGCGGGGATATCGTGAATCTGTATCCTGCCAACGGTGCAACAGGCGTCGCAACCGATTTAATGATAACCTGGACGGGTGATGCGGCGGGTTCAACGTATATTGATGCATACGCAATCTACTTCGGAGAAACCCTGCCCGCAACGCCAACGGCCACTGTTACAGAGACACAATGGCAGGCGCCGGTGCTTTCTGACAGCACCACCTATCAATGCAAAGTCGTCAGTCTTCATCAGGGGACACCCGTCAGCGAAGCCGCCATCAGCTTTACGACGGGAGCTCTTGTCGGATACTGGCCCTTTGATGACAACTTGACCGATACAGTCGGTTCCAACGATGGCACACGCGACAATCCGCATTTTGCCGGCGGTGTTATCGGCAGCGGATCCGCGGCGGAGTTCTATGGTAAAGAACCGATTACACTTGCGATCCCTGCCGCAGCCACAGGCGGAAACTGGACGATCAGTTTTTGGGACTACAGCGATCCGGAAATCAGCCTGGGCGATTGGGAAACCATTCTTGGCAATGGTGCCGGCCCATACGGCTGGGAAACATTCGAATTCGGCCGCTACAATTTCAACCGTTATATTTTTGGTATCGATGGAACTTACAAGGCAACGCCCAATGATTCCAGTTACCTGAGAGGCGGATGGCAGTGTCATGCAATCACTTATGACAGTACTGCAAAAATAGTTATCTGGTATATCAATGGCGAGAAAAGAACGGATTATCCCGGCAAGACGATTACGCTTTATGAGAAATTGTCTGTTGGGAATGCCAGCGGCAAAACTCAGCCGTTTACAGGCAGAATCGATGATTTCAAGGTCTACAGCAGGCCTCTAAGCGGCGCACAGGTTTTGCAGGCCTTTATTGACGACCTTGCTGGCAAGCCTTACAATCCGAATCCCGCTGTCGGCACAACAAATATATCTTGGGATCCTGTTCTGGGATGGCGTTTTGCTGAAACGCCGGACTCTGCCGTTATTGAAATCGGCACCAAGCCGGATCTCTCCGACGCAACACCGGTTGCCATCACAGGCAACCTGGAAAGCTTCGATGTTTATGCCGGCCTTGGCATTCATCTGACTCCATCAACAGGTTACTACTGGCGCGTGACTCCGACTTATGCAGGTACAACCGTTGTCGGGCCGATCTGGTACTTTGTTGTCCGTGATTTAATTCCGGATTTGACCGGCGACTTGGCCGTGAATAACGACGACCTGCTCCAAATGGCCGCCAAATGGCTTGAAGACACAACGGCATCTCTTACGGCTCCATGGGTCTATCTGGATCAGGACTATTGGAGCACTACCGGTGATCCGAACGTCGTGAATTACGCCCTTCCATGGGCTGGCGACGGGACGACATGGGCCGTAGGGACTGTAAGTCTGCAAGCCCCCGCGACACCGAATATCGATCCGGAAGTGCTCTTTGACCCCAATGACCAGACGCTCGTGTGGTCATACGATACCAGCAAGGGCGGATGGGCTATCGGCATTACCATCACCCTGCCTCAGACGGTGGATTTCTCGAAGTTTGATAAATTCGGTTATTGGGTTTATCAGCGAAATTGCACCAGCACTGCGGATATCCGGATTGATGACGAAAAAGGTGATACATATAATATCTACAGAGACTGGTATGACATGTCCTCCTACAACGATCAGTGGCACAAATACGAGTGGGATATCCCCGCCGGTACCGCTACCAAAGTCTATCAGATCCGTTTCTATCGCGGAACCATTAACACCACAGTGCCGTCGTCTGAAGAATTTGGTGATTTCTTCCTGGTTAAAAACGATGTAACAGTCAAGCTCTGTCTGCCGCAGAATCTCACAAATGCTGAAGATCTCAATCAGGACTGCAAGATCAATCTGATTGATCTTTCAATCATGGCGCAGGATTGGATGCTTGATGCCGGCAACTGACTGATAAGCACCTGGAATTGAACTCTTTTTGAGGATAGCAAACAAGAAGCAGGGGGGTAAGTGACCCCTGCTTCCTTTGTTAATTCTTATGGAGGTTGCAGAACAAAAAAGCCCCTGTCACACGACAGGGGCTTGAGTTAGTTGCTAAATGCCTGGGGCCGCCAAACAGTTAATTGGCGTCTTTGAGCCAGCGGTCGATAAATATCGCCAGGTCTGTCATATCCACGGTACCGTCGCGATTGC
>JBDKVE010000365.1:0-17608 GCA_039679345.1 Anaerohalosphaeraceae bacterium | reverse complement strand
CTCGCAATCATTATTAAATCGTTACCGCGTGATTATAGCAAACGCTGTGCCATTTTCAAAGAGGATTTCGACCCAGAATTGCGTCCGCCAGGATATTGCCGCTGGCAAATTCAATCGTCGAACCCGTAGGAAGGCCGCGTGCCAGCCGAGTCACTTTCACATTCATCCCCGACAAAAGCGATTGAATATACAGCGCCGTGCCATCCCCCTCAAGGTTGGGATTGGTCGCCATCACCACTTCCTTGACCGCTCCCGTGCGAATCCGCTTCATCAGGGCATCAATGGTCAAATCAGCCGGCTCAATCCCCTCCAGCGGTGCAATATGCCCGTTGAGAACATGATACACCCACTTGCAAAGCCCTGTTTTTTCAAGACTTATCACATCTTTGGGCTGCTCAATCACGCAAATAATCGAGTTATCCCGCCGTGAATCCGAACAAATCGGACACGACTCCGACTCGGCCAGATTAAAACAGGTCTTGCACTGGCGGATATTCTTTTTGACATCCGAAATCGCATCCGCCAGGGCCAGCGCCTCCGGCGACTCGGACTTTAAGATATGAAAAGCCAGGCGTTCGGCCGTTTTGGGTCCGACACCCGGTAATTTGGCAAACTGGTCAATCAGATTATTCAGACTTTTGGTATATGCGGGGTTCATAGCTCGGTTTCCTCAGTCAAGTCCTTCCGCTCGGTTTCCGGCTCTTCCAGTCGCTCTATCTTGATCGGCCGGGCCGACAGCCCCTGCAAAAGTATCTGAACCGCCGGGTCGGACATCACCTGCTCCTCCTCCTTGCGGTTAAGCCGAGCACCCGGCGTTGCCGCGGAAGTCTCTGTTTTGGCAGTCTGCAGTTGGGCCGACTCATATTTAACGCTCACCGCCTGCCCCAGCGCATCCTTCAATACCGCCTCGATCACATCCGTCTTCTTGCGGCATATATCAATCGCAAGCTGTCCCTTGCCGTCATTATGAAATTGAATCGTCAGCATCCCGTTGCGAAACTCCCCCGGCTGGGTCTGAGACAAAAACGAACCGATCTGGAAATTGCTCGCCCGCATTCGCTCAATAATCTGCGGCCATTGCTGCTGAATGGATTGCGTATCGACCGCCCCGCCAAACAGAGGGGTATTTTCCGCCGACTGCGGATGATCCGCCGCAGCAGGTGGAGTTGAAATGGGAGAGGGTGTATTAGCGGGAGGGGCTATGAATTTTTTTTTTACGTCCGCAGAGGCCGCCGGTCCGCCTCCGCTGCGAATCTGCTGAGAAACGGCATCCAATCCCATAAAATGCTCGCTCATCGCAAGACGCAGCAGCGTCGCTTCCAGCAGCGCCCGGGCCGTCTCGCTGTTGCGCAGCGTCCATCGCAACCGTTCCAACGCCGTAATCGAAAACACCAGCCACGGGATATCGAATTTGTCGCCAATCTGTATTAGCTTTGCCGGCGAAACGCCCGACAGAAGCAAAACTGGACTATTGACCCCTGCGGCTTTGATAACCATCATATCGCGAAACAATTCAACCGCCGCTTCGGCAACCTGCGAAGCACTCTGCCCCTGCATCGTCAAAGCCTCAATCGACTTTAAAACCGCCGCCGGGTCCGCCGCGGCAATACTTTGAATCAGGGCATTCAGGTGTTCCGCCCCCGGCCTGCCCAGCAACTGCTCCAGCATCGGCAGCGTCAGCGGCTGCGTGCCCGAACTGATAAGCTGATCCAGCAGACTCAGAGCGTCACGCATCGACCCATTGGCCAGCCGCGACAACTGCATCAGGAAATCCTGTTCAAATGCAACCCCCTCTTTATCAAGGATTTCAGCAAGCTGCTTACCAATAACCTCCGGGCTGATTGCCGAAAAATCGAACCGCTGACAGCGGGATTGAATCGTCGGCAGCACCTTGTTCGGTTCGGTGGTGGCAAAGATGAATTTGACATGGGCCGGCGGCTCTTCCAGAATCTTCAACAGGGCATTAAAAGCCTCTGTTGTCAGCATGTGAACTTCATCAACGATGTAGATTTTATACCGTGCTCGTGCGGGCCGATAAATGGCATTCTGCCGCAGTTCCCGAATATTGTCGATACCGCGATTGCTAGCCCCGTCGATTTCAATCACATCAATATCGTCGCCGGTATTGACGGCCACACAACTATCACAAGCAAGACACGGCTCAGTCGTCGGCTCAGTGGCCTTCAGACAGTTCAGGGATTTGGCCAGAATACGCGCCATGGTCGTCTTGCCCACGCCCCGCGTCCCGCAAAACAGGTACGCGTGAGCCACCCTGCCGGTCTTGATGGCGTTTTTCAGCGTCTGCGCGACCGCATCCTGACCGACCACATCGTCAAAAGTCTGCGAACGAAACCGTCTGGCTAAAACCGTATATGACATTGCTTATCCTGCAAGTTGCAGTGTGTTTATCCCTGTCCCGGTACAAATCCATCATTCAGTTGTACTGTGACTTGAAAAGTTCTGTTTCGTCGCGGCTAAGCAGGTCTGCACAAACCACTTGCTTTGTTTGCACGCGGCAAAACTATACCCGTTGGGTATAAAAAAGTGGTCGGGTTTGCCACGGCACAGCCCGCCGGCCGTTTAGGGCTGCTCGGTTCCCCGCCTGACCCAGTTCACGCGCGGTACTTGCATGGGACCCGACCATCAAAATTCATTTGTCGTTGATTTTATCCCGCATTCGATACCATTGGAACTCGAATGAGGCAGTTAGTATAGTCGCTCAGCCGGAAATTTCCAGAAAAAACTGAAATTCGCCCTCTTTTCTCGTTTTCTAACAATACAGATGTATCTTAACCACATAATAGAGATTGCTTTCTTTCCACTCCCTTTGGAATATTTCACGCTCATTCCAACTTGTTTTTCCTCCAAAACCGGATATAGTCTTGTTTTTGATTTTACTTTAACCAAGGGAAACAGAATGCCAACTGAACATAAACAGAGTGTCTATAAAAGTATATCACTGAATATCCGCAACCGCCTCATCAGCGGCATCTTTGTCATTGTGCCTTTTGCGGTTACGATCGTTATTATCTTGTGGCTGTTCAACAGGCTCAAAAACCTGCTTAATCCTATCGTCAACAAGATCGTGGTTTTCCTTTCCAATATTCACGTCATTCCGCAAAAGCCGGAAGAATATGTCGAACATGCCATTACGTTTGCGACCATCCTGGTCTTGTTGTTTGCTATTTACCTGATAGGAGCCATCGCCAAATTTGTTGCCGGCCGCAAACTCCTTGGATTGGGCGAAACCATCGTCATGCGTATCCCGCTGGCCAGCACCATCTACTCAGCAACCAAACAGGTAACCAGCGCCTTATCCATGCCGGACAACGCGGCCTTTAAGTCGGTCGTCATCGTCGAATTTCCCAGACAGGGAATGTATTCTCTCGGATTCCTGACAGGAAGTATCCCGGATATTTTCACCTCCGATGCCCAAAAGAAATATTGCAAGGTGTTTATCCCGACCTGCCCCAACCCCACCACCGGCTTTTTCATCATGCTCCCGGCCGCCGAAATCCTGCTGACAAAAATGTTGGTGGAAGACGCCTTCAAAATGATTATCTCCGGCGGCATCGTCTCCCCCGAAACAATCCAGGTCACCGGTACCGCCGACCAAAGCCAGAATCTCATGCAATAAATAAAAAAGGCGGATCGCATCGTCCGCCTATAATTTCAATTGCCGCTTTACTTTTTACTGAACCGTAATCCAATAATCACTTTCAACGTATTTGCCCACCGAAACCAAGATGCCATCTTGATTGGTCTGCCAGTACCATGTCTCAAAACCAAGACAGACTTCATAGTTGCCCGCGGCCATAGTGACCGGCGCGTCCAGCCCGGTACTGTCAATCGGCAGCATATACTCATTCTCAATGTCCAGAGTGTCATGTTCGTATTCCAGGCAAATAAACTGGGCCGCCGGATCCGCACAGGCTTGCCATGCAAACGTCACCGGCGAAGTCGCAACACTGCCATCACTGAAGTTGGTAAACACCGGCATCTGGTTTGGCTGCAGGATTGGATTGAGCGTGCCCGGAATGCCAAACCAGGCCGTCGTTTCCTGACTTCGTCCATCGCTATAATAAACCGTAATAAGGTAGGCTCCATCACCATACTTTGCAAGATCGATAGGATTGGCAACTTCAGCTTCATACCACCACTCCCAACGGCCCATCAGGGAATTAAACTCTCTGCCCATTTCATAATCATTTCCGAATTCGTCTTCATATTCTTCGGGCTCAATCGGAATCTCGAATAACTGTCCTCCGGGCGCAAGAACCTCGATTCTGGCCACCGACTCATCGGTGATAATCTCACATTCAAAATCATAGGTATCATCAGAACCATTTCCCGGCGATTCATAATCCCGGCACATATCGATTTCGACTTCAAAGACATGTTCGGATATTGAAGTTTCACCTTCGATGGAAATTTCATAATCACTTTCCGTATATTTGCCGACGCGTATCGGAATGCCATCACTATTGATTGTTTCATAGCCTGCCGCAAATCCAATACAGGCTTCATATTCCCCGTCGGCCATGTCCACCGGTGCATTAAGTTCCATACTATTAATCGGCAACCTGTACTCCTGTTCAATATCCAGGGACTTATGCTCATAATCCATCCAGATAAACTGAGCCGCCGGATCTGTGCAAACCTCCCACATAAATGTCACAGGCGTTGTCAAAATACTGCCATCGCTAAAGTTGACAAACATAGGCATCTGTGTCGGCTGCGGGATTACATCGTTAGTACCCGGAATCCCGAACCAGACCAGGGTCTGTTCCTGCCGGCCGCCCTCATACGTCACGGTAATGGTATAATTGCCATCTCCATAATCCAAAAGCGAACTCGCATTCAGAAATTCCCCTTCATAGAACCAGCTATAGCATCCCTGTTCGTCCTCATATTCTCTGCCCATCTCTCTGTGCACTTCTACAAGACCGTTGTTGCCTACAATGAATTCTTCCTGAACACCCTGATTCGGTATCGTGAATGTTTTACCCGCCGGGGTTGTAAATTCCAGCCCGACAACCGCCTCGTCCGTCAATACCTCGAACTCAAACACATATTCATTGTCGTCCGCATTTTCGACCTTCTCGTAATCCCGTGCGGTGTCAATTTCAATCCGATAAACATGATTGGAAACAGCATCATTATTTTCCAGCCACTGCTCAGCGAAAACCTGCAAATCAAACAAATCCACAGACTGATCGCCGGTCAGATCGGCCCCGCCGCAGAAACCACAGTCCGCCGCCTGCCAGTATGCCGCTAAAATCGCAAAGTCCGCCAAATCCATCCGGCCGCTGTCGTCTATATCCGGCCGATTCCACACCAATTTCGGATACTCTTGTCCACACATCATCCACACCGGCCTGTCAAAATCCCATCCTGCATTGGTAAAGGTTGCCAGGGTCTGCATCTGCTGGGTTGTTTTGCCCAAAATACCCTCAGAGGAACCTTCTCCAACCCCCGATGTCAGTCCACAGACCTGCACATCCCAAAAACATATACCTATACACTCACCGCTGTTAATTCCAATCAGCCCGCCCAGCGATGCAAAAATAGTCTCCGAAATCACCTTTCCGGCAAAATAGCAATTGCTGATCGTGCCGTCAACAATATGACCCACCAGCCCGCCAGCTCCTTTCGAAGGACTGCCGCCCTGCCTGCAGGCAACCAGAGCCGTCGAATAACAATTGCTGATGCTGCCCTGATCAAGATTCGCTCCAATCAGCCCGCCAATAATCCAAATACCCTCTACAGAGCCTTCCGCAGAACATCGATACACCTGACCGTAATTTTGTCCGATTGCGACGCCGCAGGTATCGGTCCCATAGATTGTACAGTTCGCATGACACCGCTCAATCAGTCCATAATTGACAGCCGTGATCCCGCCCATCCGCTCATCCGCATCAATGCTGCCGCCAACGAAGCAGTTGGAAATAAAACCCGTGTTGCAGCCTGCCAATAGCCCTGCATACCAGTCCCCGCGAACCATCGTATTTTTGAGGGTCAGATTTTTGATGGTCCCGACATTATCACCAAACAGCCCAACAAAGTCGCCGTTGTAGTTATTAATCGTAAGGTTCATGATGCTGTGGCCGCGCCCGTCAAATGTTCCGCGAAAGGACGCCCCCTGGAAATTCCAATCGCTGGCATCCGTATCCCGCGCAATCACCGCCGTGGTAAACGTCTGCCCCGCAAGATCAATATCGGCCGCGAGAATAAAATGCTTATCATAATCCTCGATGGCCGCCGCCATATTCAGCAGATCCTGCTTATTGGCAATCTGATAGGGATCCGCTTCCGTCCCGCTGCCGCCGCTGTATTTTGCAATGATTTCCCATGCCAGTTGCGGATACCAATTGCTCGCCATTTGCCAGTCGGCTGCATCCCCATCATCGGCTGTAAAATCCCACCCCGCGGACGTGAACGTCTCCAGCGTCTGCATCTGGGCCGTAGTCTTTCCCACAACCTCGCTGCCGCCGGCACTGGAGGTCATGCCGGAAGTCTCCATATCCCAGAAACAGCCGGTAATCTGGCCGATATCCTCCCCGCAGAATCCCCCGACAAACGAAGTCCCCGAAACTAATCCCGCAGAATAACACTGCTCGATAATCCCGTTTTCATTATACCCGACCAGCCCGCCAATCTTCTCCATCCCGCTGACCGAACCCGTTGCATAACATAAACGGATGGTTCCAGCATTTTTTCCGACCAGTCCGCCAAAAGTATATTCTCTTAGACCATCATATATGTACGACACAACCATGTCCGTGCAGCAGCCATATATGGTTCCTGCCTCAGAATTATAACCAGCAAGCCCTCCTGCTTCATCAAAACTTTTGTTAGTTCCTTCTGCAGAACACTGCTTGATCATACCTCGATTCTGGCCGGCAATTCCCCCGCAAATATCAGAACCAGAGACAGTACAGTCTGAATCACACTGCTCTATAATCCCGGCATTATCCCCAACAATACCCCCTATATACCTTGCCCACTCTATCATGCCAGAGCAGGTACAGTTGGATATCAGTCCACTATTATGACCTGCCAATATTCCTGCAAAGTAACCCTTATCAATGATTGTCCCTTTGACGGTTAAATTTCTAACTTCTGCGTTTAGATCAATATATCCAAACAGACCGATTACCATATTACCCAAACCATCAAAATCGTCCTCAAAAACTAAATTGCGGATGTTGTTGCCGCAGCCATCAAATACTCCCGTAAAAGCAACTCCCTGAAAGTTTGCAACGATATATTCGTTGTACTCAAAAATACTATTACTAAAGTTGGGAGCAATCAAAGCGGTATTGAATACGTACCCCTGCAAATCAATATCTGCCGTCAGAATAAAAAATTTATTGTAATCCATCCAGTTTTCAGACAGCTCCAGCAGGTCCTCCACATTGGAAATGTTATAAGGCTCCGCCGCCGTTCCATATCCTCCACTGTAGTTGTAAACCTTAACCGTCATCAGCCGCGGGTAGCGATTGCCCGCCATCTGCCACTCTGGTGTTCGCCCCGGAATATCCGCGAAAATCCATCCCGCGGACGTAAACGTCTCTAATGTCTTCATCTGGGCCGTGGTTTTGCCCGCAACTCCGCTACCGCCGGCACTGGCGGACTTGCCGGAAGTCTCCATATCCCAGAAGCAATCGCTGACCGTCCCGGAATTAAAACCGCACAATCCCCCTGCAAAGGCAGTCCCCGTAACCAGTCCCGCTGCATAGCACTGGCCAATCGCCCCCGCGGCGGCATACCCGCACAATCCCCCGATAGAGTTGCCGCTGCCCGATGCTGCCCCCAGGGCATAACACTGATAGATGCTTCCTGAGGAGAAATTGTAGCCAACCAGCCCCCCAACCGAACTGATACCCATGACCGTGCCGCTGGCATGGCATCGACTGATTGTGCCGGAGGAATTCCCCCCGCACAGCCCGCCGACATTATTGCCCTCACCTGTCACCATACCTGTGGCATAGCTGTTCGATATCGCTCCACCGGAAAAATTATATCCGCACAAGCCCCCCATGTGATTCCCGCCGCCAAAGACATAACTGGATGAATAGCAGGATGTAATCGTTCCCTGATAATTTCCCCCGCACAACCCCCCGACATATAAACTTTTACCGAGAACACAAACAGCGGTATAACTTCGGCTAATGGTCCCGGCATTATTCAGGCCGCACAAACCGCCCACATACCAGTCATCGCTCTGAACCCATCCGGTTACGGAACAGTCTGTAATCTGACCAAAATTAGCACCACATAAGCCGCCTGTGTACCGTTTACCGAACACCTGCACCTCGATCAATTTTAAATTCTTGACCTGCCCCGCCGCACCAATCCGGCCAAAAAGCCCCACATAATCACTGTCCAACAAATCAATATAAACGTTACTAATCGTATATCCGCCGCCATCCAATCTCCCGACAAACGGCGTCGTATTATTGCCCACCGGGGTTTGTTCCCCTCCCAGATCGATATCGGCAGTCAAAACAAAGTGCTTGCCCCAATCGCCCGGCGTAGTCATCAGCGTCTGCCAGTCCGCAGGAGTGCTGATTTTGTAAGGCCGGACCGAAGTCCCATCCCCACCCGAATACGTCCCCGCCCAAAGAGCTCCGCTGATACAGAAATACACCGCTAAAATTGCCAATCTCAACATGCTGTGATGTCTCATGATATCCTCCAATCACCTGTTTAAAAACCTTCGACAAACTTTGCTGCAAATATAAGATAATTATTATAACAAAATCCACAATACCATGTCAATTGTGGAAACTACGTATTTTAACATACCATAATAAGATTATTCACATCTGAATATTTTTACAAAATATTTTATTTTGTTGGCAACTTTTCCCTCCCGGCCGACATATATATAGGCTGGCCTGAAGGAGGCCCGCGGGAATCAATTCCCGACCGAGTTTGTAGCTTTTACTACGAACCATGAACTTTTAAAAGGAGGAGCAAAAATGCAAAACAAACCCAATCATAAAGTAGCCCAAACCTCCGTGCTTGGGGTAAATCAGTCTCCGCCCCCGGCGGATTCCTTCCTTTTCCCCTTTGCCTTTTCCCCTTTGCCTTTTTACTTTTCTACCAAACGAACCCAATTATCCTGTTCATCCTGTATATCCCGTCAAAAAGATGATATCTTGTATTTGCACAAAAGACCGATATAATGCGAGTTTTGGTGGTGATCAGAAATAAAGGTGTCAGTATTTTCCCCGACAGCAATAAAACTGGTTTAAGGAAGACGACGATGAATAGCAAAGGAATCACGAGCGTATTGGCAGGACTGATCATGAGCTTAAGCATCCTCTCTCAGGCCGCCCCGGACTGGGAAAATCAGGCCGTTTTCGGCATCAACAAACAAAAACCCCACGCAACCCTGATACCCTACGCCGACAAGGCCATGGCCGCCCAGTGCGACCGAACCGCAAGCCCTTACCGCAAAAGCCTTAACGGCAACTGGAAATTCAACTGGGCACCCAATCCCGAAAGCCGCCCCGCTGATTTCTTTAAATCCGATTTCGATATTTCAAGCTGGAAAGAACTGCCCGTACCGAGCAACTGGCAATTACATGGATACGGTATCCCCAATTATACCAATGTAACTTACCCCTTTGCTCCCAATCCGCCCAAAGTCACCTCCGAACCGCCCGCCAATTACACCAATTACAAATGGCGTAACCAGGTCGGCTCCTATCGCACGACATTTACCGTCCCGTCCGACTGGAAAGACCGGCAGGTTTTTATCTGCTTTGATGGCGTAGACTCAGCCTTCTATCTGTGGATCAACGGCCAGAAAGTCGGCTATAGCCAAGACAGCCGCACCCCCGCTGAATTTGATCTTACCCAGTATCTCAAAACCGGCGAAAACACTCTCGCCGCAGAAGTTTATCAGTATTCCGATGGCTCATATCTGGAAGACCAGGATTTCTACCGCCTCAGTGGTATCTATCGCAATGTCTTCCTGTATTCAGTCCCGTCGGTGCACATCCGCGATTTCTTCGTCCGCACCGACCTCGAAGAGAATTATCGCGATGCGACGATGCAGGTTGAGATGGAACTGGTCAACTTCGGCAGTACCGCCAAATCCGCAGTCGCCCAGATTGAACTGCTCACCAGCGACGGCAAGACCGCCAACACCATCAAGACCAATCCCATTGACGTTATAGCGGGTCGGAATATATTGAATGGCCCCACCGTCAAAATCCCGCATCCCAAATTGTGGAGCGCCGAAAGCCCGAATCTCTATACGGTTGTCATTACCCTGTTCGATAAAGACGGCAAGGCACTCGAGCACCTGTCAAGCCGCATCGGATTCCGCAAATCGGAAATCAAAGGCGGCCAACTGCTGGTCAACGGCAAGCCCATCTACATCAAAGGCGTTAACCGCCACGAACACGACCCGGACACCGGACATTATGTCAGCCGGGAATTGATGATTAAAGACATTCAATTGATGAAACAGCATAATATCAACACCGTCCGTACCTGCCATTATCCGGATGTGCCGGAGTGGTACGACCTGTGCGACGAATACGGCCTGTACATCATCGATGAGGCCAACATCGAATCCCACGGCATGGGTTACGGCAAGGAAAGTCTGGCCAAACAGCCCGACTGGGCCGATGCCCACATGGACCGTATGCAGCGGATGGTCGAACGCGATAAAAATCACCCCTGCGTCATCATCTGGTCACTGGGCAACGAAGCCGGGGATGGCCCCAACTTTGAAGCCACCAGCGCCTGGGCCAAGCAGCGCGACGGCTCCCGCCCGATTCATTATGAACAGGCCGGAGAACGCCCCCATACCGATATCGTCTGCCCGATGTATGCCTCGATTGAACACATGGTACGCTATGCCTCAAAAGCTCAGACACGCCCGATGATTCAATGCGAATACGCCCACGCCATGGGCAACAGCGTCGGCAATCTCCAGGATTACTCGGACGCCATTGAAAGCCATAAGCATCTTCAGGGCGGCTCCATCTGGGACTGGGTGGACCAGGGCCTCCGCAAAAAAGCCGACCCGGTCATCGTGGTTAAAGACCGCAGCGGCCAGGGCAACAATGCCGAAGTCTTCGGCACCCTCGTTGACGGGCCGCAGGGCCGCAAGGCAATCAACGGCTTTATGGCTCTGGGTGATACGTCCAGTCTGAATATCACAGGCACAGAGATCACACTGGAAGCCTGGGTCAAGCCTGAACCTGCCAGTGACCACGGCCCGATTATCAGTAAGGGCGATTCACAGTATGCCCTGAAAGTCAGCGGCGACGGCAAGAACCTCGAATTCTTTATCTTCGATTCCACCTGGCAGACCGTTTCGGCGCCCCTGCCGACCAATTGGGTTGGAACATGGCACCATGTCGCCGGCAGCTTTGACGGCAAAGAACTGAAAGTCTTCATCGACGGCAAACAGGCCGCCGCAAAACCCTTCACCGGCACTATTCACTATAATGCTTATATCCCCATGATCGGCACCGATCAGGAACACATGTGGCGTACCGCAAAAGGCCCGATTCGTCTGTTCAAAGGGCTGATTGGGCCGGTTCGTGTGTATAACAAGGCCATTGCCGCCGACCGTCTGAATCAATTGGACGCCGCTTTGGATAGTTCCTGTGTCCTGGCACTGGACATGAAGACCGACGACGTACAGACCACCGAAACCGCCAAGACGTTCCTGGCTTACGGCGGCGACTGGGGTGATTTCCCCAATGACTGGAACTTCTGCTGCAACGGGCTGATTCAGCCGGACCGTACCGTCAATCCGCATATTCTGGAAGTCAAGAAAGTCTATCAGAATATCAAGGCTACCGGCGTGGATTTGACCGCAGGCAAGATCAACGTCAAGAATAAATACTTCTTCATCAATACTGATTTCACCGAAGCCCTCTGGGAGTTAACTGAAAACGGCACAGTCATTCAAAGCGGCTCTCTAGGCTCGCTGGATATCGCCCCGCAGACAACCAAAGAAGTGGCTATCCCACTGCAGAAGGTCAATCCCAAACCGGCGGCGGATTACCAGTTGAAAATTGCCTTCGTCCTGAAAGAAAACACCCTCTGGGCTGACAAAGGCCATGTCGTCGCCTGGGATCAGTTCGGGATGCCGTATGAAATCCCAAGTCCGGAAGAAACGGCTCTGGATTCAATGACCGAAGTGGTTCTGGAACACAGCGATAAAGACATTTCCATTAAAGGCGACAACTTTGCCGTGGCATTCAACAAAACCACCGGCCTGCTGGAAAGCTGGACTGTCCAGGCGAAACCCATGCTCGCAGGCCCGCTGACCCCGAATTTCTGGAGGGCGGCCACGGATAACGACGATGGTTATAATATGACCCAGAATAACGGCATCTGGAAAAATGCCTACGTTAAAGGCACTGTTGAAAACGTTGCTGCCAGACAAATCACTCCGCAGGCGGTTGAGGTCGTCGTCAGTATTAAGCTGGCCGTACCTGACAGCACGGAACGGATTCGTTATGTCGTTTACGGCAGCGGTGATATTCTGGTCAATAACCAAATCCAGGTTGCCACAAACATGCCCTTCCTGCCGCGATTCGGCCTGCAGGCCCAGATTCCGGGAGCTTTCAAGGCCATGAGCTGGTATGGCCGGGGGCCGGAAGAGAACTATGCCGACCGTCAGACCGGTTATGCGGTGGGCATTTACAATAAGGATGTTTACAATCCCCAATACCGATACATCCGCCCGCAGGAAAACGGCAATCATACCGACGTCCGCTGGGCCTGCTGGACCGACAGCACAGGGTTTGGTATCCTGGCCGTGGGGCAGCCGATGATGAACACCAGTGCCTGGGGTTATACGCAGCAGGATCTGGAACTGGCTCGCCATCCCTATGAACTGCTCAACCGGGATACGATTACCCTGAATCTGGACTACGGCCAGACCGGCCTCGGCGGCGATAATAGTTGGGGTGCCCGTCCGCATCGGGAATATACCCTGCAGGCCAATCAGACTTATGAATACAGCTTCCGCCTGAGCCCAGTACAAAAAGGCGATATTTCCGCCATACAAACTCTTGCAAACAAGGCCCTGCCTGTTGTAGAATAGCCGGCCATGGATGGTAATAGTTTAGCAGATTATTTAACGAAAGGATTGTCTATGAAGAAAACAGCGGTTGTGTTACTGATGGTGGGTATGATGGTTCTGTGCGGTTGCGAAAACAAGCAGCTTAAGGATAGCCAGGCCCAGAATGCCCAGTTGAAAGCGGATGCGGAAAAGGCCAAGGCCGATGCCGTGGCTGCCGAAAGCAAAGCGGCACAGATGGAAACCAAACTGGTTGAAATGAAGAAAAAAGACCAGGAAACCCAGACTCAGGCTCTGAATTCCATCCGCACCATGCTGGAAAAGCAGGAAGCCAAGACCAAAGAAATGAACGCCAAACTTGCCGAACAGGGTGAGACCATCAAGCAGAAAGACGGCCAGATTAAGACCCTTGAAGGCCAGCTTGCCGAGATGAAGGCCGTCGCAGAAGCCGCAGCCAAAGAAGCTCAGAAAGCTACCCAACAGCCGACCCCCCAGCAGTAATATCAGGACACATTTCATCCTGTAAATAAAAAAGGCGGATCTAGCAAGACCCGCCTTTTTTATTCTTCTTATATCTCCCATCCAGCCTATTTGCCCATAAACTCTATATGTCATTTATTTATAGATATTTATATTAATAGATATTATGTTTAAAACAAAATCTCTTGAATTATTATGTTAATATGGGTATAATTTCAACATTGACTGTCTCCTTAGGTATTTTCTAAGGTATTAAACACTAACTTCCGGAGGTAATGTGATGAAATCGATAGCATTGTATGCAGGTCTGATTGTATTCATGTTGTTTGGAGGCATGGTCTTGGCAGAAGACCCGGACTATGGTAACGAGCATACCTCGGCATTTGCCATTGATGCCGACGGAAGCGTCACCTTTGGTGACCTGGAAAGCGGAGGCTATGACTGGTTTACTTTTGACAATTCGGGCGATACCCGTTTTCGGATCACCTTCAGTAACGGCGAAGGCAACTGGAAACTGATTCGCTTCTATCAGGCCAATGAATTCGGCGATCCGGTTGAAGTGGCATCCTGGTGGCAGGGTGGAGTCGGCAGCACGTATCGCACGTTCTTTATTGAACATGCACGCCCCTGTTACCTTCGCATTGAAAACGAACCCGGCTCTTACAGTGTTAAAGTCGAAACACTTGGGACCAACCCCGCCGACAGCTATGGGAATGATTGCAACTCGGCCACCCCGATTGTTGTAGATGCCCCGGAGACACTGGGAACACTGGACCACACCGACCCGCTGAATTATGATCACGACTGGTTTGTTTTTTCGACAGAACCTCTACACACCTATCATGTCCGCTTGTGGTATCTGGATAACTGCAATGTGTGGTTCTATGTCATGAATGATACCTGCGGGACACAGATTTACGGCAGCACGACCGATATGACCATGACATCGTGGTATGGCGATGATGTCAAGATTCATGTCGAAGGCGATGTCAATCGTTCCGGGAATCTGTACTGGCTGGAGGTTACCGATGTCGGAACCTATCCGGACGACCACGGCAACACGTGGGATGTCAGTACGCCAATCCCGGCCGACGGCACCAAAATTGAAGCCATGATCAACTACAATGCCACGGTCAACAGCGATATTGACTGGTTCAGATTTACACCGCAGGCTCATTCCAAATACGATATTACCTTTGCCAACGGCGAAGGCAACTGGAAACTGATTCGGGTCTATCAGGTCAACGAATTTGGTGACCCCGTTGAAATCGATGCCTGGTGGCAAGGCGGCGTGACGGAAGGATTCCATACGCACTTCTTTGAATATTCCCGGCCTTGCTATCTGAAATTTGAGAATGAAGGCGGTCGTTACAGTTTTAATGTCAAGTATCTTGAAACTAAACTTCCGGATGCCTATTCCAATTCCTGCGACACCCCGACAGAAACAGCCGCGAATGGACAGGCTGTGATTGGAACGCTGGACCACACAAATCCCTACGATAACGACTGGTTTGTTTTCCATACCCAGCCGCTGCATCAGTACCAGATTCAGCTTGGTTATCTGAATAACTGCAATGTGTGGTTTGAGGTGTACAGCGCCGGATGCAGCAATGTCTATGGCGGAACCACCAGTATGACCCTGACTTCGTTGAAAGGGGAAGACTATAAAATCCGCGTCAATGGTGATACTGCCCGTGTTGGCAATTATTATACTCTGACGGTCACCGATATCGGGACTTATACGGACGACCACGGCAATGTCTCGGCGGAAGCCACGGCAATCCCCAAAGACAATACGCCGGTGGCGGGTTCCATCAACTATACCTCCTCCATCAATTCCGACCTGGATTGGATGACTTTTGTTGCGGGACAGGAGGGGGATTATCAGTTTACCCTCGAAAATACCGTGAGCAACTGGAAACTGATGCGGATTTATTACGAAGATGAAGCGGGACATGTGTATGAAATAGCGGCTTTCTGGGCCGGCGGGATTACCAGTGTGACCAACACGTATCACCTGCTGCCGAGACGCCATTATATTCGGATTGAAAATGAGCCGGGCGAGTATTTTGTCCGCGTGCTGTCGCCGGAACCTCGCTGCGGTGACCTGGACCACCCGATTATGGCTGGGGACATCAATAAAGACTGCCGAGTCAACCTGCAGGATATGGCAATGATGGCCGCCAACTGGCTGGAATGCAATCACCCAACGCTGTGTAACTAAGCATCAGCTCAGCGCATCTGTTCCACCGGTTCAGAGACCCTAAGACCGGCGGATGTTAAATAAAGGCTGTGTGAGATACCCTCGCACAGCCTCTTTTATTGCGACGCTTATATTCTTCTGCCCTGCTGCAGCTTTATGGCAATCTCACGCAATTTCGGCATGGCATGGGCAAAGAACTGCTTATACCCGGCACATAAATACGAAGGCACATTGATATTGTCGGACAGCACCCTGCGGTCTTTGGGACAGCCGCCGCGACAGACATCCATATAACGGCAGATCAGGCAGGTGTTGTCCAGCTTGGCTTTTCGGTAAGAGAAGTCCCGCTTGACGGGGCAGACTGCAAGCCGCTCGATAGGGGTTTCCATGATATTGCCGAGGCGACAGGGCTGTTCCACGTAGAAGTCGCAGCAGTAGGCTTCGCCGTTGTGTTCGATGACGATATAATCATTGCAATAGGGGCCGAAGGTGCATTCGGTGTGGCCGCGACCGAGGATATAGGATAACAGGCTGTCGAAAAGGCGGATGCTCAGTTTGGTCGGGCCGTGCTCCAGCCAGCGGTCAAAGATGCGGCACATGAAGGCACCATATTCTTCGGCGGAGATACTATACGAGGCGGGCTTGCCTGTAGCGGGGTCTTTTTCGATACACTGAATAAACTGCAGATAGCGAATGCCAAGGCCGGTGAAGAAATCAAATAACTGGTCGGGGCATTTGACATTGTGGTCGTTGAGCAGGACCAGGATATTGAATTCGACACCATTTTTGCGGCATTGGTCGATGCCGGCCATGACCCGTTCCCATGTGCCGCGACCGGTGCGATCTTTGCGGTAATAATCATGAAATTCCTGCGGGCCGTCGAGGCTGATACCGGCCAGAAAATGATACTTGGCCAGGAATGTACACCAGTCTTTATCCAGCAGGATACCATTGGTTTGCAGGGCGTTGGTGACGATTTGGCCCTCGGTACCGTATTGTTTCTGGAAGTCAACCACCTGTTTAAAAAAATCCAGCCCCATCAGGGTGGGTTCACCGCCCTGCCATGCAAAACAAGTATTCGCCAAACGCAGTTCGAGATAGCTTTTGACCAGATGCTCCAGAACCTGGCGGCTCATGCGGTGGGCCTCCGTGCCGAACAGCTCGGTCTTGCCTGAATAAAAGCAATATTGACAGGCAATATTGCAGTCCGGGCCGGTCGGCTTGATCAGGAGGGTAAAGGGTCTTGCCATGGCAGTCCTCTCAGGATTCGGAGCGTTTTATCGCCGCACGATAGAGCAGCCAGCAGACGAGCACTAAACAGAATATCCCGGCAATATCCCCGGCAAGGCCGGTGTTCTTGAACAGGGGCATTTTATCCTTGATTCCCGGCAGGACATACGGAATCGCCAGCAGGATACCGATGAGGGCTTCGCCGGTAATCAGGCCGGAGGCGGCCAGCAGGCCCATACCGCCTTCCTTTTCAAACTCACTTTTTTGGGGCATGGAACGCCGCACTCGCCCCGCCGCATAATGCAGCAGGCCGCCGATGAAGATGGCCACGGACAACTGGAACGGCAGATAGATGCCGATTGCCACCGCCAGAATGGGCAGACGAAATTCGCTGCCGCGTGTCCGCAGCCACTGGTCACAGACAATAATGACCACGGCAACAGCCATACCAATATATACCATTGTCCAGGGAAGATTGCCCGCAAAGACCCCTTTGGCAATCGATGCCATCATGTTGGCCTGTGGAGAAGCGAGGGCTTTTTCGCCAGCACCGGGGGCACCGGCAAATCCATAGGCGTGATTAAGCAGTGCCATCACCGGCCCGACGATAACCGCCCCGGAAAGGGTTC
>JBDKVE010000364.1:0-7589 GCA_039679345.1 Anaerohalosphaeraceae bacterium | reverse complement strand
AGGTTGAGGCGGAAAACAAAGCCAAAGAAAAACCCGGCACCGAGAAACCCTCTTCCACGCCGACGGCATCGTAGAAAAAAAGGAGCCTGGCAGTGAGCGAAAAACCAGTCGTTATTCGGCTGCATGATATTCGGCGGATCTACAAGGTCGGCTCGGAGCAGATTCGTGCGCTGGATGGGGTGAGTCTGGAGATTTACCAGAATGAGTATGTCGCCGTGATGGGCCACAGCGGTTCCGGCAAAAGCACGCTGATGAATCTGCTGGGGTGTCTGGACCGCGCCACCAGCGGCGTGTATGAACTGGATAAACAGAATACCACCCAAATGGGCAATTCCGATCTGGCGCGGGTACGCAATGAGAAAATCGGTTTTGTCTTTCAGTCGTTTGAATTGCTGCCGCGATTTTCAGCGCTGAAGAATGTGGAACTGCCGTTGATTTATTCACGTCAGGCGGTCTGGAACCGAAAAGAACTGGCCCACAAGGCATTGGAGCGGGTCGGTCTTGGCGAACGGACCAAACACCGGCCCAACCAGCTTTCCGGCGGCGAAAAACAGCGTGTCGCCGTGGCACGGGCCTTGATTAACAATCCGGCCATCCTGCTGGCGGACGAGCCGACGGGTAATCTGGACAGCAAAACCAGTGAAGAAATACTGGGCCTGTTTCGACGGCTGCATGAAGAAGGCCAGACAATTATCATGGTTACGCACGAAGCGGATGTTGCCTGTCATGCCAAACGGATTATCCGGATGCGGGATGGAAAAGTCATCAGCGATTTGCCGACGGAACAGGATGCCGTCTGGGAGCATCGCCCTGCAGGAGCCGGACGATGAACATGATTCTGTCTCTTCCGATTCGCCTGTTTCGACTTATGGTGCAAAGTATCGGCCTGGCGCTGGTGCAAATCTGGGTCAATAAGACCCGGTCGGTGCTGACGACGCTGGGCATTATCATCGGCGTTGCATCGGTGACCGCCGTGATTGCCGCACTGAGCGGCTTAAAAGCCAAAATCATGAGCGACATCGAAACCTTCGGTACCAATCGTATTTTTATCTGGCCTTCCCGGCCGGACACCGGCAAGTACAAAAATGTACCCTGGGATACGATCCGCTTTAAGCCGGAACAGCTTGAGGGATTATTGACCTATTGCCCCTCCGTGGCTTCATTTACCCAGATCGAAGACAACCGGGACAGCATTCGTTATAAAGAAAAGACCCTTGAACGAATTCGTGTCAGCGGTATCGAATCGGCCTGGCATCAGATTGAATCCCGCCCTGTCGTTATCGGAAGAGCCTTTTCAGCTATTGACCAGACTCAGGCCCGTTCGGTTTGTCTGTTGTCACAGAAACTGCGGGACAAGCTCGGCATGAACCGCGACTGTACGGGGGAACTGGTGACACTCGGCTATCGCACCTACCGCATTATCGGTGTGGTGGAGGATCGGCCGTCCATGTCGATGATCGGGGGGGGCGGAGGAGGCAACGAAGATTATGAGGCGTTTGTTCCGTTCCAGACGATGTATCGCAATTCCGGCAACCGGTTATGGTTTATGGTGATGGCCGCCAGCAAATCCGCGGACGTATCGGAAGAAGCCAAGGCGGAAATTACGTTCTTTCTGCGCCAGCGGCGGCATATCGAACCCGGCGAGCCGCCTACGTTTCAGGTACAGACCGTCGAAAGCGAAGTGCGAACATTCCAAAAGATTGCGACACGGTTTACGCTGGTTGCCGGCGCGATTGTGGGAATCTCACTTCTGGTCGGCGGCATCGGGATTATGAATATTATGCTGGTCTCGGTATCGGAGCGAACCCGTGAAATCGGATTGCGCAAGGCGGTCGGTGCCGGGTTTGCGGCCATCCTGACACAGTTTCTGGTGGAAGCGGTGGTGTTGTGTTGTATCGGCGGCCTGATGGGGCTGGGATTAGGGCAATTGCTGACCATGATTATCGCCCACATTCCGCAGGTGGATATTCTGGACAAGGCTTACATTCCCGCGTGGGCAGCGCTGATGTCGCTTGGATTTTCGGCATTCGTTGGCATTTTCTTCGGATTATTCCCGGCCGTGAAAGCGGCTCGACTGGATCCTATTGAGGCGTTACGTCATGAATAAATGGATACGATGCAGAATCATTGTTGGATGTGTGGTTGTGTTTCTGGCTGGTTGCGCAAGTCTGGACAAGGAGGATCAATTTTATGAATATCAGGCTCCGCGGGAAAAATTGAAGACGGTCGAATCGCTGGAGCTGAAACCGGCCGATACCGATACCGCGACGGAGCAGAAGGCCGAGCCGAATACACCTGCGGCCCCGGCGGAATGGCTGGTATCGATTGAGCAGTGCCGGGCGGAGACACTGAAGAATAATCTGGAACTGCAGGTGCAGTTGTATGCTCCGACGGCGGCTCAGGCAGCGGTGGATGCCGAAGAGGCCAAATTTGAAGCGGCTTTTGTGGCCAGTACGGGGGTATCCCGAACCGACTATCCGGGCCGATTGGTTGAAGTCGGGGATGGTTCCTATGTTGGCTCGGGTAGTTCGCAATATCGCAATATCGATGCGGGAATGGGTGTACAAATGCCCCTGCAGACCGGCGGTGAACTTCAGTTTAATCTCACCGATTCCCGCGATAAAAATTTGCAATCGGGAAGTCTATTTTCTCCGTGGTACGAAACAGGATTTACGTTTTCGGTCAGTCAGCCCCTGCTGAAAAATGCCGGGACAAGAGTCAACATGCACAGTATTCGGCTTGCACGGTATGATAAGCAGATTACCGATAACGCGACCAAGCTGGAAGTGATTCGTGTTCTTGCGGCGGCGGATCGGGCTTACTGGCGGCTTTATGCGGCCCGCCGGCAACTGGAAGTTCGCCAGAAGCAGTATGAACTGGCACAGGCTCAGTTGGACCGGGCCAGGCGTCTGGTAGAAGCGGGACAGCAGGCTGAGGTGGAAATTCTTCGTGCCGAAGCAGGGCTGGCCAGTCAACTGGCATCGATTATTGCCGCGGAAAATGAATTACGGTCACGTCAACGCGAATTTAAACGTACACTGGATAAGCCCGGTGTGGATATCGAAACTCCTACGATTGTTATCCCTCAGACTGATGCGGACCCGGTGTATTACGAGCTGGATAAAAACAAATTAGTTACATTGGCCGAAGACAATCGTGCTGAATTGCTGGACCTGGAACTGCAAATTGCATCGCGAATCAGTACGATTGATTATCTGAATAATCAGATGCTGCCTCTGGTTACCTTGGATTATCGTTACAATGTTCCGGGCATTGGAGTCACCCGCGATGATGCATACGACATGCTGAATGAAAAGAATTATGAGAACCACAGAATCGGCGTCAGTCTCTGGGTTCCGCTGGGTAACGAAGCCGCGAAAAATCGTTTGCGGCAGGCGATGATTATGAAAAGACAGACACTCGCCAGCAAAGAAAGCCGCAAACTGCTTATCAAGCAGGAAGTGCTGGGGACTGTGGACCAGGTTGAGACCAACTGGCAGCAGATTATGGCCAGCCGGCAGAATGCGATTCTGGAAGGCAGGGTCTATGAAGCGGAGATTCGCCAATTCGAGCAGGGGCTTCGTACTTCGACTGATGTACTGGATGCCCTGACACGCCTTGCTGTGGCTCAAAGCTCAGAAATCAAGGCGTTGACAGATTATCAAATTTCATTAGTGGATTTGGCGTATGCTACCGGCACGCTGCTTGGCGCCGGAAAAATCCAGTGGGAACCGATCACGCCTGTACTTCCAGTGAATTAATTTTCTTCTGCTATTGGCCTTGGGAAATTCCATTCAGAATTGGAAAAAAAGAAAAGGCCGGTCACGCAGAAGGAGGAGGAAGTAAGAGGGTACTTCCCAGGGCTATTTTTAAATGACCGGCCCAAAGGAGGCGTTGTTGAGTATGGTCAGGTATTGGTCGCCTTCCACCATATAGACTCCAGGTTAAATAAAATAGTTACCTGTTTTTTATTTTTTTTCAGAATTTGTTTTCAGGACCGAGAATGTCTTGCAGTGTCCGGCATAAACCCTGTATTTGTGCTTCGGTGTGGTCGGATTGAACACTGATGCGAAGGCGTTCGGTGCCGGCCGGAACGGTCGGGGGGCGGATGGCACTGAGGTAATACCTCTGTTGTTTTAACTGTTGTGCTGTCTGTACAGCCTGTGCAGACGAGCCGAGGATGACGGGGATAATATGAGTTGTGCTGTGTCCAATATTCAGGCCTGCTTCAGAGAGTTGTCTCCGCAGGGAGCCTGCATTTTGTTTTAAACAAATTCGCCTGTGGGGTTCATTACGAATTAAATTCAAAGCCGCCACAGACACATCGGCCAGCACCGGCGAAGGGGCGGTGGTAAAAATAAACGGGCGAGCCTTATTAACCAGATAATCAATGGCGATTTTTGGGGCTGCGACGATGGCTCCACCGCAGGCAGGACCTTTTCCGAGAGGTGCAATAATGATATCTATTTGATCCAAAATCCCCAGTTCTTCTGCAAGACCTGCACCCAGTTTTCCCATACATCCCACGGAATGAGCCTCATCGACAATCAGGATGGCGTTATATTTATTTTTCAGCTCGACCAGCGTTTTCAGGTCTGCCATGTCGCCATCCATCGAAAAAATGCTCTCGGTGACAATGTATTTACAACGGTACAGCGGGTTGGCCAGAAAGTGTTCCAGCCGGCCCAGATTGTCCCGACGGTAGGTATGAAAACTTGCTTCGCTGTCCCGGACGGCATCTATGATGGATGCATGATCCATACGATCCATCAAGACAATGTCGCCTTTTCCGGGTAAGGTGGTTAAAACCGACTGATTTGCTCCCCAACCTGAGTTGAAAAACAGGGCGGCTTCCTTGCCGAAAAATTCAGCCCAGGCTTTTTCCGCTTCGACGTGCGGGCGCATGGTACCGCTGATAAGCCGGGAAGATGCTGACCCCCAGCCGTATTTTTCGACAGACTGGATTGCCGCCTGTCGGATGGCGGGGTGATTGGCCAGATTCAGGTAATTATTGCTGCAAAACAGGACACATTCCCGACCATCGATGGCGACAGTTGGTCCCTGAGCCGAGTCAATGCAGGTACACCTGCGCGTCATCTGGCGAGCCTCGAGGTCCTGTAATTCCCGTGTTAAATGTGTAAATTTGTCCATATTCGATTTTCTAATTGAACTGGTCCTTGTTTTTGGCGATAGTATATGAAATAACCTTATTGATTGGAATAAGTATTTATGGGTATCTACGACCGGGATTATCAGAAAGAAACCACTGGCAAAGGCGAGTATTTTGGTACGGGCGGTCTGTTTTCCAATGTCCCGCCGATAACACGGTATTTTCTGATTATCAACATCCTGGTTTTTGTGGTGATGTATCTCTTTGGGCTGAGCAGGTACTTTGACCAGTATTTGAGCGTTTTCCCTGTGAGTTATGTCAATATGCTTCAGGTCTGGCGGCTGTTTACCTATCAATTCCTCCATGCGGATATTCTGCATATATTATTTAATATGATGATGCTGTATTTTCTGGGGCCGATTCTGGAATCCACCTGGGGGGCGAAAACTTATCTGCGATTTTATCTGATCAGCGGAGCGGTTGGCGGGGTGGTTTATACGCTGCTGGTTCTGACAAGGGTGCTCGGGGCGGGTCCTATGGTGGGGGCCTCCGGGGCGATTTACGGTCTGATGGCTGCGGCGGCAATTCTGTATCCGCAAGCGCAGGTGTATCTGTTCAGAACGATTCCGATGCGGATGAAAACATTGCTGATCATTACCATTATTTTCAGTGTCATGAATTTTATGGGCGGGAAAAATGCCGGCGGTGAGGCGGCACATTTGTCCGGAGTGGCGGCAGGGGCGATTTTTGTGTATGTCCTTCCCCGTTTTACGAATTGGCGATTGGAACGTTCCAAGGGGGCTTGGCAGCGCAAGCTGGAAAAAGAACGGGCTTTTCAGGGGGAAGTGGATCGCATTCTTGAGAAGGTTCATCAGCAGGGGCTGGGCAGCCTGACCCGGGACGAAAAAAACACACTTAAAGAAGCCACTCGTCGTGAACAACAGGCCACTAAGCAGCGGTAGGGATTCAACCGCTCGGGATCCTATTGATACAGTTCCTCTCCTTCGATGACTCGTTTTTGGATGCGGGTCAGATATTCATCCAGTTCCTGAATGTTGGTAAAGACATTCATGGCCGGCAGAAGCTTCATGATATCGAAGACCTTGCGGATTTGCGGCTGTGGATTGACCAGGGCCAGTTCGCCGTAATATCGCATCAATGACATTTTGGCTTTGATGATGGCTCCAACACCGGCACTGCTGACAAAATCCACATCCGCCAGATCGAGAATGATGGTGGATATCTTTTTCTGGATCAACTCACTGATCTGTCTGTCCAGGGCCTCCCATGTATCCGAATTGATTTGGCCGGACAGGATAATCTTAACCGTATTTTTGTCTATCTGCTGGATTTTGATATTCAATGGCATTGGTACATCGTCCTTTTGGAGTTACTGAATAGCGATACTGAGCACTTCTTCGGCCTTGCTGACAAAGAAAAACTTGAGTCCGCTCTGGGCCTCTTTGGGCACCTCAACCATATCTTTCTGGTTACGCTTGGGCAGGATGATGGTTTTGATTCCGGCCTGTTTGGCGGCGAGGATTTTTTCTTTCAATCCGCCGATGGGCAGCACATGTCCTTTGAGCGTGATTTCACCGGTCATCGCCACATCCGGCCGGGCGGGCTTATTCCACATCAATGATACAATCGAGGTGAAAATGGCAATCCCGGCGCTGGGGCCGTCTTTGGGAATGGCACCCGCGGGCACGTGAATATGGTAATCGTATTTAGCGATATCCTTGGGCGAGATATTCAAACTGTCGAGGCTGGATTTGACTGCAGAGAAGGCGGCCTGGGCACTTTCTTTCATCACATCTCCGATTTGACCGGTTAACTGCAGCATTCCTTTGCCGGGCATTTTGGCGGTCTCGACAAAGAGAATTTCGCCTCCGGATGGTGTGTAGGCCAGACCGGTTACGACGCCTGGAGTGGCGGCTCTCTGAGCGATTTCGAAATCGAATTTGGTCGGTCCAAGGATTTCCGCCAGCCGGTTGGGCAGAATCGACAATTTTCTGGACTTCCCTTCGGCGATGCGTGCGGCGACAAAGCGACAGACCGAGGCAATGGTTCGTTCAAAACTGCGTACGCCGGCTTCGCGGGTATAGCTGTCGATGATGACCTCGAGCGTTTTGTCCGAGATGGCGAGCTGATTTTTCCTGAGCCCGTGCTCTTTTAACTGGCGGGGGACGAGATATTTTTTGGCAATGCTGAGTTTTTCCCGCTTGGTGTAGCCGGCCAGTTCGATGATTTCCATACGGTCATAGAGCGCGGGGGGCACCGGTTCCATGTAATTGGCCGTGCCGATGAACATGACGCCGGACAGGTCGAACGGCTGGTCCAGATAATGATCGGTGAAGCTGTTGTTCTGCTCGGGGTCGAGTACTTCCAGCAGGGCCGCCGACGGGTCACCGCGGAAATCCTGTCCAATCTTGTCGAGTTCATCGAGCATGAAAACAGGATTTTTTGAGCCGCATTTGCG
>JBDKVE010000363.1:0-5603 GCA_039679345.1 Anaerohalosphaeraceae bacterium | reverse complement strand
GTCATGACAAAGTGATACCACACGCCGGCCTGCTGAACAAATGCACGGCTGTAACGGCCGCGGTCGGACTTGGCATTGAATCGAAGCAGCTCAAACTGGTTGCGCTGTTCCTGGATGGAATAATCGCTGTCAAATATGGAAAACTGGAAATTGACATGATAATCCTGCCGGCAGGAAATCAGGTGCCCGCCCATCTGGGCCGGATTGGGGTAATACACCCACGAACTGACCGTGACCGGGCCGTTGATGGACAAGGCCGGATCCGCCGGAATCACGACCGTCTGCTGCCTGCCTCGTTCAAATCGGACCGCCGTCTTGCCCGGCAGACGTCCCCGCACCCACGTCGGCTTCTGGCCTTCTCCGCCCAATACCCCATGCAGCGAAGACGATGTCGCCGGGGCCAGGTTTAAGACCGTGTCGGGACGAGCAGTATCTTCCTCAAAGGTATAATGCGCCACCAGGGACGGATCCGTATAAAGCTTGTTGTGATAGGCCTTCCAGCAATGATATGGGGAGCCTTTGTCGGCCAGAACTTCCGTATCGAACTGCTCCTTGCGGACAAACATACGGTCATTCAGCCTGGCTGGCTTCAAATTTCCCGCCGCATCGCTGCGTCCCCCCTGGCCAACCTTCAGCGACAGGGCCGAGCCGTATTTGAGCGGATCCGAACCGCTGCGCAATTCCGCCTCGCCCTGAAAGACATGGGTCTGCGTATTGCCCTGGGCGTTGATTTCCACCCCGAACTCCGTCCCCAGATCCACGACTGTCGCCTGCGGTGTGCGAACCACAAAGCGATCCTCACTGCTGTTTTCAATACTGACCACCAGCCGCCCGGATTTCAGATAAACACGGGTTTTATTCTCAAGCTCAAATTCCGCGGGCGCTTCCACAATCATCGTCGCCCCCGTATCCATCGTAATTTCCGCCAGCCCCCTGACCAGTTTCATCGGGCCCGGATACAAAGCCTTGTCCTGCTGAATCGGACCGTTGACACTAGCCCATTCGGCATGAACCGACGAGGTCAAATAACCCAGCCCCGCATTCCGCTGAACCGGAACCAGGTGAATATAGGACAGCAGCATCAGCAGCGCGGCACTGGCCACAATCGCCGTATAAATGGCGGTTTTATTCATCCGGTCACGCAGGGAGTCGCGGCGTAAAGGAATGGAAGGAACACCGGCGTCGGCTTCAACCTGAGGCGTATTTTCCACCACCGGCGCCGCTATTTCCGCCTGAGCCATCTGCTTGAGCGACTCCATATAGGCTTCCTGCGAATCATCCTCCGGAATCCACGAATGAGACATCCCCGCCACCCGCTCCGACCGCTTCAGCAGCGAAACAAACTGCAGGTACTGCAGCGTATAACGAATCCGCTCCGGATGCTGATCTATCAGCGCATTCAGTTCACGAGTCTGCTGTTCGGTAATCTGCCCCTCCACCGCCAGCGTCAGCAAATCCTCAAGCTGATATTGAATCTGTTTATCCATGCGTAAGCCCCTCCTTCCGCCCGGCCCGCTCAATACACTCCAGCAGTTTGCCGTGAACCCGGCTTAAAAGCTTATAGATGCCATGAATCGTCAGACCAAACTGCTCGCTAATTTCCCTCGGACTCAAATCCTGACTGTACCGCATCTTGATGATTTCGCGGTTGCGCGAATCCAGTTTGCTCAGACAGTCATCCAGCGCCACGCTGCGGAAATCCATCACGCCCATCTGTTCTTCCAGAATCGGAAGCATCTGCTCAAAGATAGGGGTGTCAAAGACCACTTCCTTCAGCTTGGCCTTTTTCTTTCGAAATGCCAGAATTTCAAAATGGGCATACCGCAGCGCCCAGCCCAGAAAATTCGTCCCCGGTTCGAACTGGTCAAACCGCGACCACATCAGCTCCGACACCGTCTGCAGAATATCATCCGCATCGGCATAGTTGGGCACTAAAGACAAAATATAGGCATGAATCCTGGATTGATGCTCCAGGAGCAGCTTTAAAAACAACTTATTGTTTTTAGTGTCCATTTTCGCTTTTCGCCGTGTGTATTATACCAAAAGCCTTAAACTCAGTTAAATACGGCAAGATGACCCGAAAATTTGGACAAAAATCTTGGAGATTTCTCTAAAAGTCCGTATTTGTTGTTAAGAGACACTTCTTGTCTTGTTTTGTCTGCAATGCAGTTTCACAGAAGCTACCCCTATGCCGCTTAAAACTCGACACCAGACATCCAATTCGACATCAGCACCACAAGATCATCCATATCGACTTTGCAGTCCCGATTCAGGTCTTGCAGATAGTATCCCCACTGTCCGCAGCTATCCGGCTTGTCACGCAGGTCAATCCCCGCGTCGATATATTGCCCGCCCTCACTCCGATGACAATGGATGGCAATCAGATTGGTTTGATTGGTTTTCAGTGACGCCCTCGCCAAATCCAGCATCGGCAGACGCAAATACCGCGTGGTATAACTATACAAGGTCAGGGCGGGAATCCCGTTGATATAGACTTCCGCATTATCATCATGATGAATTTTTAATACCAATCGCTCCAATTGTTCAGACGATAGATCGCCCAGCGTAAATGTTCTCCGCAGCCAGATATCTGAAGAATTCCAGGCTGTTCGGACAACTGTATGGGCTCCGCCGGCCACTCCGAAACCACCCTGACCCTGCGACCAGGACAAATCGTTAAATCCTTTCACATACCAGTCTCCTGCCGGTTGAACCGTCGTGTATTTCCAGGTTTGCCCGGATGTATCCGAGGCGGGAATCAGGGTGGTGTACGAATTGTTAAATTGGGTATTGGCTTCCGCCAGCCGGTCCGCATTGACTTTGATGACCTTGCGATCGTAGGTCGCAAAACCCGCCAGCTCAAGTTCCGTATCGATAATCTCCGTGTAGATCGCTGCACTCAGGCCGGGATTTTCCATAAAATCCATCAGGCTGCATAAATACCGTTCGTAAACCGAACAGACCTGCTCGGCGCTGGTATAGCCCTGCCAGGGCACACTGCCCCAGATATGCCCCGGAACAACATAACCGATACCGCCATATTCACCGTTGACGGCGGCCCGTGCTGCTGTCGGCATTGGTGCGGCCGGCTCAGGATAATGATGCATATCAATAATATGCCCGACATCGTAATCATCCCATCCACTGGCACAAGTAACCAGCCGGGACGGATCCAACTGCATGACATTACTGACAACGCGCTGCGTATCGAACTGACCCCAGGCCTCATTAAATACCACCCAAAGAACAATGGCCGGGCTGTTATAATGGCCCAGGATCATCTGCCTGAGTTCCTGTTCAAACTGCACACGACCCGGCAAATCAATTTCTCCGTATTGCAGATCGTGCCGCATACTGGGCATGTCCTGCCAGACCATCAGCCCGAGTTTATCGGCCCAGTAATACCAGCGGGCAGGCTCGACCTTGACATGCTTTCGAACCATGTTAAATCCCAGGTTCTTCATCAGCTCAATATCCCATTTTAAAGCCTCGTCGGTGGGTGCGGTGTAAACACCATCCGGCCAATAACCATGGTCCAGCGGCCCCATCTGGAAGACAAATTGATTATTAAGCGTCATGCGGGTAATGCCGTCAACCGTCTGAAGCTCGCTTTTCCGCATCCCAAAGTAGCTGTCAATCCGGTCAATTATACTGCCGTTTTGCAGCAGGCGAATTTCAAGGCTGTATAAATAGGGATCCTCCGGCCGCCACAATACACACTGGGGTATCAAAACAGCAATATTGCTTCCGGGCTGGCCAACCGCTGTGCCGGCGATTTGTCCGGAGGCATTGCGCGCCGTCACTTCCACGGCCAAGTCCCCCGTCGGATTCGTAACATCGACATTAACATTCAGCACTTGATGGTCAATGTCCGGCACCAATTTCATGCTTTCCACATACGTCGGATTAACCGGTTCCAGCCACACCGTCTGCCAGATGCCGGTATTGGGAACAAACCACACCTCGCCGGTGGGATTGATCCGCTGCTTGCCCACAGCAATCGTCTGACTGTCCGTCGGATCGGATACACGCACGATGAGTTCCTGCGGCCCGTTTGCTTTTAAACGGGAGGTGATATCATACGAAAAAGCATCATAACCGCCTTTGTGCACACCAACCGAGGTGCCGTTGATATAAACCTCAGACTCCCAGTCCACGGCACCAAAATGCAGCAGGATGCGCTGGCCGTTCCATCCGGCGGGTACATCGAACTGGCGACGATACCAGAGTCGATCATGGCGCTGCATAACCCCTGAAATGGGGGATTCAACCGGAAACGGCACGAGGATTTTCCCGCTGAGAGTCAGAGCCGTCGGAACTGAATCTCCTGCTTTGCCGGCCTGAAATTGCCAAATCCCGTTGAGGTTCAGCCAGTCGGTTCGCACCATCTGGGGTCTGGGATATTCCGGCAGGACAGCGTTCGGATTGATTTCTTCGGCCCAGGGCGTCATCAAGACTCCCTGCTTCATCTGCCACGCAGAAGGTAACGAGGCCAGAAACTGGCTGGGTACAAGAGCATGATCGGAAATACTCACTTCATCAATATAACCCCAGGCCCGGTCGGCGTGCTGGCCGTCAAATAACCCGCGACCGACCGTCCAGTTGCCCGCATCCCAGTTGCAACCGTCACCGGCTCCGGCCGTCAGGGCGGTATGGGTGCTGCCGCTAAGCTTCATATCCGTCTGAGCAATCAACTGATACCCCGCCTGCGGATGATTATGATTGAGCAGATACAGCGACAGCATGGAACCGTCGCTGACTGCCGCAGCACTGTACCACGGCGCTAATTGACCATCCGGATCGGTGGGATAATCAAAACCTGTAATGATAGCGGGATCAGAATTCGCTTCGTGCCAATAGCCCTTTACATCACAGAACCGGATGGCAAGCCGATTGTCCGGCGTCGCTACCAGGTACAGCGCCGCCAGAGCAGGTATGCCTGAAACCGTACCGTAGCTGTCACGCCCCACGATGGTGCGATGAGGTCCGTTTTCCAGTTTAAATGTGGCTTCAATGGTAAACGCCGACGGCGTGATGGAGTTGATCGGATCTCGGGTATCCGTAAACATACCGGGTGTGCTGCCGGAGTTTTTTACGCTGAACTGGTTGGCCGCACCGGTCAGAGCCACGGTGCTGAACGCAACCTGAGACCGGAAAACATACCCCCCAGCAGATTGGTCCCACACGGACAGCTCATTGCCGTTGCCCGAACTATCCGGCACAGAAGGTTCAAACACAAACCCTCCCACAGTTTTGGGAACCGGGGCACCAACCGGCCCCTGCTCAAATCGCCAATACGCAAGCCTGCCGGCCATCGTAACAGAATTCATCATGCACAAAATCGCAAACAGAAGCATCGTTTTTCGCATCTGAAATTTCCCGATAGAAAGGCAAGATTGCCTCAACGATGGAAAAGAAGCAGTGTGATGTACTCGGTTATAATATTTCATCCCTTACTCCGGCTTTAACTTCTATCTTAAATTGATACAGCCGCTGATGTCCGGGTCTGTACAGTCCAGCCATTCCCGGCAGAATATCGCAAAATCCTGCAGGTCGATGAGGCAATCCTGATTGAAATCGCCGGCGGGATAGTTCCACGGGCC
>JBDKVE010000362.1:0-10243 GCA_039679345.1 Anaerohalosphaeraceae bacterium | reverse complement strand
ATGCCGCAGCCGGAGTCGATGATGCGGAGTTCCACCAGATTATTTTCATTCAAGACTTGTCCTTCAATCGTGACAGGACCTCCGTTCTGGCCGGGATACGATTCAATCGCGTTGGACAAAATATGGCTCAGCACCTGGATGACCTGAGATTTATCTACAAAGACATCAGGCAATGGGTCGATTCCTGTCAGCGTGGCACCCAGCCTTGGCAGGTTATGCAGCTTCGCCGTTTTTTCTATCGCTTCCGAAACCAGCACCGTCGGCGCAACCAGATGTTTATAGGGTTCACGCGGCCGGGCAAAGCTCATCAGGTCGGTAATCATATCTGAAATATCCTGGGTACGCAGGAAAATCTGCTCCAGAATCTGCTTTTTGGTTGTATCGCTTTCCGACTGCATCAGCAACTGGGCACGTCCAGAAATCACCGCCAGCGGATTATTCAATTCGTGCGCAGCGCCTGCGGCCATTTCCGCCACCGCCGACAGCGACCGGGCTTCGGTTACTTCACGATCGGCGGTACGGAGTTTATCCATCAAATCCACCAGCCGCTCGGTCTGTTCCCGCTGGCTGCGGAAGGCTTTACTGGCCGAAATCGCCGATGCCCCGATTGAACAGAGCATCTGCAGGGTTTCTGTCGGCAGTTCTCTATCGTTTTCAAACAAGGCCACCGCCACGGGCTTTCCCGACAGCAGCAGAGGGGCTGCAACCGTCTGTGCCGGAGCCAGCCGGCGTGTCTGTTCGATACACCATCCAAACGCTTCAGTAGCCTGGATGACTTTAAATCCTTCGCCAAAGGGATTGGTTTTCAGATTGGCCGTGTCCGGGATCGGAAGTACTGTGGCTTCGGATACCCCGCCGGCATCGGCAATCGCAATTTCAGCCGGTCCTTGTTTCTGTTCGGGCCAAAGCAGGATGACAACGGTCCCGGTTTGCAGTGTTTTTTGGAGGCATCGTGCAAATTGGCATGCGACCTGGTCGGGGCTGCTGCCTGTGGACAGTGTATTTAGAAATTGCTGGATGGGATCGGCAAATAACGTCGCATCAAAACTGCGGCGGGTTTGTTGGGCCATTGAACTGTTGTCGCGGGCCAATTGTGCCGCGGCCAGATGAATCATCTCGTAATACTCTTGTGCCCGATCCCCGCTGCTTAATCCGAGAGGCTTGCTCTTTTGTTCGACCTGCTCGGGCAATTGGGTCATGATCTGGCTGATTTGCTGTTCGTTTAAACCGAGCAGTGTGGCCAGCATCGAATCCTGATCCGGAGTCTGGTAACTGCCGGATTGACCGATGCCGGATTTTCGGGCCAGTTCATCGGCCAGCATGGTCACCATCACCAGCCTGCCGTAGGGCATTTCCAATAAAATACGCGGGTCGGCGTGGTGCAGCCATATCGCGTTGACAATCGCATCCGGAAGGCGCCATTTTTCCGCCAGCCGCTTGCCCAGCAGGGCGTGAGTCAGCCCAAGGTTATCCTGTTCGACGGTGGTCAGGTTTTGTTTTTTCTGGAGGGCCTGCAGCACAAGCTGCTCGAATGTTTTGGGCATCACCTCATCGAGGGCCGTCTTGCCGATATCATGCAGCAATCCAGCGGTGAAGGCCAGCTTCCTTTCGGATTCATCCAGGGTCAGTTCGGCAATCAGTGATGCACAGCAGGCCGTTGCCAGGGCATGAAGAGCCATCTCCCGTCGCGGGAGTGGACGCGTGCTGTCGGCATCAGTCCGGTAGTCAAATGCCTGGACAACCTTGACCGACAAGACTGCATCACGTAACGCCGGGGAGGGCAGCGCATCTATCACTTCGGCCAGCGGCCTGGAACCATCGGCCCCCAGAATTTCCAGGCGTGAGGCCAGAGCCAGTACGCTGGCGGTCATGGCGCTGTCGGCTTCGATAATCTGGGCCAGTTCAGCCGTCTGAAACGGCTCTCGCAGTACACAGGGTAATATACCCGCAGCGACCTGCGGCAATGTGGACAGGGTATTTAATTGGCGGATGATCAGCTCGACCTGACGCGCCACCGATGTTTTATCTACCGATTCAGACATGGATTACGCCTGAGACAAACGGGCCAGCTTATCAACCAATTCAGCGATATTGAAAGGTTTCTTGACAAAGTCCGCAGCACCGGACTGGAGCAGTTCATCGATTTCGCTCTGGTTGACAACGCCGCTGACGATAATAATCTGGGTGTTGGAAAAATCGGGGTTCTTCTTGATGGTCCGACAGACGATATTGCCGTTGACATCCGGCAGCATATAGTCCAGCAGGATCACATCCGGGCGAAACTGCTGCGTCATCAGGCCCGCATCGTAACCACTCGATGCAGTGCGCACTTCGAATCGGCCGTCTCGCGTCAGCACATCCACCAGCAACTCAACGATTTCCATATCATCATCGACGATGAGGACTTTTCTTTTGCCTGCGATGGAAAGGTTGGCCAGCGGGATATTGTTGTCTTTCATGAATTTAATCAGACTCTCCCGCGGGATGCGTCGGAACTTCGAGCCGGGGACACGAAATCCTTCCAGTTTGCCGGCGTCAAAGCAGCGGATAATGGTTTGCTGACTGACCTTGCAAATATCAGCGGCTTCACCGGTGGTAAATAGATCTTTTATTTTTTCCATCCTTTGGCTCTCCATAATGACCGATATGACCCAGTTTCTTTGTTTTGCCTATTTTAACTATGTGGCCAGGGGAAAGTCAAGAATTAAAAAACCTGAAAATAATAGAAATAGAAAAATTTTTATCGGAGCTGGTCGCCGGCCTGAAAGGGCAGTTGGATACTTTTTTTCCGGAAACACAAGGGAGTCAGTCCGGTATACTTCTTAAATACCCGACAAAAAAAGAATGGATTTTCGTATCCGCACCGGGCAGCAATCTCCTTACCCTGCAAATGAGAGCAACGGAGCAGGGTTTTGGCGGCCTCCATCCGAAGCTGCTGCTGGTACATGCTTGGGGAAAGTTGAAACGTTTGTTTAAACCTGCGGAAAAAATAGCCTTTGGACATCCCGACGGATTTAGCCAGTGCTTCAATCGAAAGGGGCTCGGTATAGTGGCTCTCGATATAGGATTTGGCCTGATGGATGCGGTAGTCCTGCGGTTCGGAGACCGATTTCTGCTGCTGGCTGAAATCCACCAGAAAATCAAATATTCGCCCGAGCGTTTTTTGTCGCAAATAATAAAAATATTCCGAAGAACTATTCGCAAAATCGGTTAATTGAATCAATATCGCATTGAGATGATTCATTTTCTCTTCCGAAAGCTGCAGATGATCACCGAGCGACGTCGGCAGCCCTGAATACAACGAAAGGAGTTGATCAAACGACGTACATAGCGTTTTTCCTGTCTCGGATTCGTAAGAAAATGTAATCTCCGAATACACTGCCGATTTGCGATAGGTCACAAAGTCATGCGGCTGGCCGGGCCAGACCAGTATCAGCGTTCCCGGAATTGTGGGAATAATTTTACCATATCTGGAATAACCGCCCTGATGACGGGTGTAGAGAACGAGGTGGTACAGATCATGGATGTGTTCACAAAAGGTTTTTCGGTCGCCAACCGGGGCATCCTGATGAATGGCGGTATGATGCAGGCTGGGATAGAACACCTGTCCCTGCTCCTGGATTGCCAGGAGTTGGCAATTTGTCAGCCGGTTTTGGATTTTTACATATCGCAGCATAGGTCACTATAGTGTAATAATATAATATGATTGTGCATTTTATTCCAATAAAAAGTAGATTATAATATAATTTACAAAAATATCCCAATTTAGGACAGAGATACATGACAAATAAGCAATGGCAGCTTTTACTGGATATAATCCAGGGCAAACAGCTCGACATTACCCCTGTTGGTTTTATTATTGATAGCCCATGGATTCCCGGCTGGGCGGGGATCAGCACGCTTGATTATTTCACTTCTGAACAACTCTGGTTTGAGGCCAATTTAAAAGCAGTTCGAGAATTTCCGGAAGTCCTGTTTCTGCCGGGTTTCTGGTCGGAATATGGGATGTGTACGGAGCCCTCGGCCTTTGGGGCCAAATGCACCTGGCATGAAAACGAGCTGCCTTTTGCGGATAAAATCATTCACAGCATGGAAGATATTGACCGTCTGAATTGCCCGGACCCGCACAAAGACGGCTTGGCGCCGTTTGTCCTTAAACGTCTTGGCCGCTATCGAAAATCAATCGAAGCCGAGGGCCATGCGGTTCGCTTTGCTGTGGCTCGCGGGCCGCTGAATGTGGCTTCGTTTCTGATGGGGACGACGGAATTTTTGATTGGTCTTCGGACTGAGCCTGAAAAAATTCACAAGCTTCTGTCTGTGATTACGGAGTATTTATGCCGGTGGCTGCAGGTGCAAAAGGCGGCTTTTGATTCTATCGACGGTATCTTTATTCTGGATGATATTGTGGGTTTCTGCGGTGAAACGGATTTTCTCGAATTTGCTAAACCTTATCTTTTGCAGATATTTAACGCTTTTCCGGCTGCGGTAAACTTCTTTCACAATGATGCTGACGGCCGGGTTTGTGCCCATTATCTGTCTGAAATCGGCATTAACATGTTCAATTTCAGCTTTCTGCATACGCTGCCGGAAATGAAGGAATGGACGCGAAATCAGGTCGTTTTAGTAGGGAATCTGCCTCCGCGAGATACGCTTGCGTTGGGTTCACCGGAGGAAGTCTTTCGGCAGGTACAGGATATGGCTAATTCAGTTTCCGATAAAACCCGTATTTTATTATCTGCCGGCGGTGGGATGCCGGATGGTGTCCGTTCGGAAAATATTACTGCTTTTTTGAAGGCAGTTGACCGCAAAAAAGTTAATGTTCTGTCAGGAGCCGACGTTAAATGAACATGAAAAGGATTTGTCTGTTAGTCTGGGCCATGATGTCGATGTCTCTATGTGGGGCTATTGGTTCGTATCAGGTGGTTTTGGGGCCAGTTGACACGGATGTTCAGGGTGTACCGCTTTCGGTTGACCTGGAGGGTATTCCCTATACAGAGTCTGCCGGCCGGCCGGTGATGGTCCGCATCGATGGTCAAAAGAAAATTCCCATAGCCTGTCAGCTTGAGACCGGCCGGGTGAGCCGCTTGTGGTTTATCCCGGATCGCGTGATTAAGGCAGGTCAAAAGGCGACATTTGAACTAGCCTTCTCCGATTCCTCAAAACAAGACACTCCGCTTGCCGCCGTGGTGGATGAGAAGACCATCACTCTGCAGGCCGGGGAACAAAAGATTCTGCAATACTATCATGCCGTCTATCCTGCGCCGGAAGGGGTGTCGTCGCGTTTTGCCAAAAGCGGATTTATTCATCCGCTCTGGTCTCCGCAGGGCAACCGGTTAACTCAGATTCAACCGAATGACCATTACCACCACTACGGCATCTGGAATCCGTGGACCAAGACCCATGTCGAGGGACGCGAAGTGGATTTCTGGAACATTGGTGATGGCAAGGGTACGGTGCGTTTTGCCGGGATTCTTTCGACGACCAGCGGCCCGGTCTTTGGCGGGTTCAAGGTGCGTCAGGAGCATGTTGATTTTACGGCCAAGCCTGCCGAAACAGTCGCTCTCAACGAAGTCTGGGATATCCGGGCGTTTGCCTGCCGGATTGAGGACCGTCCTGTCTGGATCGTGGATTTCACCAGTATCCTTAATAATGCCCTGACTACGACTATCGAGTTGCCTGATTATCGATACGGCGGGGGGATTGGATTCCGTGCCACTGAAAAATGGGTTCGCGACAACTGTTCGGTCCTGACTTCCGAAGGCAAAACCCGCAAGGATGCCGACGGTACCCGTGCCCGCTGGTGCGATGTCAATGGCCAGATTGACCAGGGCAATTCGGGAATCGTTTTCCTCAGCCACATCACCAATCGTGAACACCCTGAACCGATGCGGGTCTGGCCGCTCGATTCACAGGGTAACGGCAACCTGTTTTTTGAATTTTGCCCGATTCGGCTTACCGGCTGGGAAATTCATCCCGGCAATGACTATGTGCTGCGTTATCGTATGATTGTTTATGATGGAAAAATGAGTCCTGAAATATCGGAGGTATTATGGAAAAACTTCACACAGCCCCCGCGTGTTGTTTTGACCGCTGCGGCCGCACAATAACGATTGTGGGATTGTTGTTTGTCCTGCTGGCCGGAGCTGCTGTGATGGCCAAGGGTCATGTTTTAATCTACACTAAAAACGGCAAGGGCTATGTTCACGACAATATTCCCGCCAGCGTCGAATGTCTGAAGAAAATCTGCGAGCAGAACCAATGGACCTGTGAAGTGACCGACAAGGCCGATGTCTTCACTGCTGAAAAAATCAAGACCTTTGATGTTCTGGTTTTCTCCAACACCAACAACGAGACCTTCGACACGGAAGAACAAAAGCAGGTGTTCAAGGATTATATCCAGGCCGGTGGGGCTTTTATCGGCATCCATTCGGTCTGCGGGTCCGAGCGGCAATGGCCATGGTTCTGGGCCAATCTTGGCGGCAAATTTGTCCGTCATCCGGCCTTTCAGAAATTCGATGTCAAGGTCATTGACCCTAAACATCCTTCGACGGAATTCCTGCCTGATATTTGGCAGTGGGAAGATGAATGCTATTATCTGAATCAGCTTAATCCCGGGATTCATATCCTGCTGGCGGCGGACCTGACGACCGTTAAAGATGATAAAAAGAAAGAATATCCGGGCGAAGTATTCGGTAATTACTTCCCGCTGTGCTGGTATCAGGAATACGACGGCGGCCGCCAGTGGTACACGGCGATGGGGCATGATCCCAAACATTACCTGGACGAAAACTTCGTCAAGCATTTGACGGGCGGAATCCGCTGGGCCATGCAGAAACAGACGACTGTCACATCGCCAGCTCAATAGCCGGCCGATATAATTCTGTCTGAGTTTCACAGGGTTTCTCAGACAAATAAAAGATGAACGAAAGGGTATGGTATGAAAAAGGCGTTTACATTAATTGAACTGCTGGTGGTGATTGCGATTATCGCTCTGCTGCTGGCGATCGTGGTTCCGGCCCTGAAGATGGCCAAACGAAAAGGGTCTCTGGTCGTCTGCATGGTCAACACCAAAAATCTTTCGCTGGCCTGGTATATGTACAAGGAGGATTGTGATGGGCGGATTATGAGTGCGCAAATGGAAGGCAAAGAACCCAGCGGTCACTTTGTCGGCTGGACGGGTACCCCCCGGGATACCAGTGGTGCGGCACTGAGCATTACACAAACGAATCCTGTTACCGATGACGATGAAATGCGCGGTATTCAGAATGGCCGATTATTCGAATATGTCAAAACGCCCGCCGCGTACCATTGTCCTGGTGACAATATCCGTCGGAGTAAATATGATGGAACCACAGTCTTTCTTACCTATTCAGTGCCGACCTGTCTGTATGCTGCAACCGATTCCAGCTCGGCCCGCTACAAACAGCAAATCGTCAAGTATTCGGAAATCAGTTCCCCTTCGCAGCGATATAATTTTATTGAGGTGGCCCAGACTCGAAACTGGAATATGAGCGGATGGTTTTCGTTTGGTTCCCCGGAATGGACGGGCGACAACCAGCGGTGGGGATGGTGGGATCCCATGGCCGTCAATCATGGTGATACGAGTGTATTGGGCTTCTGTGACGGCCATTCCGAGTCCCGTAAATGGCAGGATCCGTTCACCAAGGACCGTGTGGATAAGCTGGTTACCCAAAATGTGGACACGTACAATATTGAATATCCTCCGGCCGGCCAGACTTCCGATATCGAGTATATGGTAAAGGGCTGGGCCTATCGGTTCAGAAAATAATTCGAATCCGGGTAACCCTGTGAGATTTCTGATTGTCTTAATAATTAGTGGCAGTTCTGGTAATCGTCACAGGGGCAGAAATTAGTGCTGCAAACAGAGAAACGGAAGGTATTATGAAACGTAGAGAGTTTTTGAAAAGTGCGGCCGCTGCTGCGACCGGGATTCTCGGATTCCCGACCATTGTGCCGTCGGTCGTTCTGGGCAAGGATGCTCCCAATGGCAAGATTAATATCGCTCAGATCGGTTTTGGCCGAATCGCGAGGGACCATGACCTGCCTGACACAATCAAACATGATATGTGTCGCATCGTGGCTGTGGCGGATCTGGATTCCAAACGCTTAGCCGACGGCAAAAAGTGGATCGAGGGCTATTACGCCAAAAAGTATAATAAAGAAAACTACATCGATGTGAAGACCTATGGCGATTACCACGAAATCATCGCCGATAAAAGCATCGATGCGGTCATCATCTCCACTCCTGACCACTGGCACGCTCAGCCTGCAATGGAAGCGGCGCTGGCGGGCAAAGACATCTATATGCAAAAGCCCACCTCGCTGACGATTGCCGAAGGGCGGCAGATGGCCGATACCCTCAAGCGGTGCGGGGTGATTTTTCAGATCGGCAGCCAGCAGCGTTCCCGCAATCCGTGGCCGCACTTCAAGAACGTCTGCCAGATGGTTCGCAACGGGCGAATTGGTACGCTGCGGCATGTCAAAGTCGGCCTGATGACCGACCCGGGCTGCGGTGTGGAGCCTGAAATGCCCGTGCCGGCCAACCTGAATTATGAGATGTGGCTGGGCTGTACGCCGTTGGTCTATTACACCGAGAAACGCGTTCATCCCCAGAAAGACTATTCCCGTCCGGGCTGGCTGCGCTGCGAACAGTTCGGGGCCGGGATGATTACCGGCTGGGGCTCGCACCATATCGACACAGCCCACTGGGGCATGGATGCCGAATACACGGGTCCTGTCGAACTGGAAGGCACCGCGGTATTTCCGACGTCCGGCCTGTGGGATGTGCACGGCGAATTTGATGTGCATACCAAATATGCCAACGGCGTGACCATGCACATCAGCAGCAAGTTTCCCTGCGGCGTGCGATTTGAAGGCGATGAAGGCTGGATTTTTGTCGCCCGCGGCAGCGGTCGGGCCACCGCCAGTGATCCGGTGTCCGGCGATCCCAATCAGGCGCCTGTTCTGGTTAGTGACAAGAAACTGCTGGAAGGCGACGCCAGCAAGGACAAGATTCAACTGGTGCTCAGTGCCGACCAGCACCTCAACTGGCTGGAGAGCATTCAGTCCCGCAAGCAGCCGATTACCAATGCTGAAATCGCTCACCGGTCGTGCAGTACCTGCCTGCTGAGCCACATTGCAATGAAACTGAAACGCAAGCTCCGCTGGGACCCGGATAAGGAACAATTCCTTGATGATGCCCAGGCCAATGCGATGCTGTCGCGTCCCCAGCGTGCTCCTTATGGAACTAACTACGTGAAAGTATAAACAAACCTTGTATCAAATTCAAAGGCCGGGCTGTTCGCAGCGCCGGCCTTATTTATTTTATCATCAGTGCGGATCGCTCTGAGTACGAGTCGTAATTGCTTGAAATCCTACCATTTCTTGAAAATAAAAAATACGGCCAGTACAATCAGGCCAAAACCCACCACGTAATTCCACGTTATCTTTTCCTTGAGATACAGCACGGAAAACACCGCAAACACCACCAGCGTAATGACCTCCTGGATGGTCTTGAGCTGGGCGGCGCTATAGGTTGCGTGGCCGATGCGGTTGGCCGGCACCTGGAAACAGTATTCGACAAACGCAATCAGCCAACTGACCAGAATCACCAGCCACAGGGCCTTGTTTTTGAACTTCAGATGCCCATACCAGGCCATGGTCATAAATATATTCGATATCGTCAACAACACAATCGGCAGCAATGCTTTCATATTGGATTCCTTAATAAGCCAGTATGCGACTATTTAGACGGACTTTTATCTTTTGTCAAGTACGGTTATTTTTGAAAATTGTATTGCCTGTATGTGCGAAGGTGTCATAATAGTCTAACAACAATACCACTGAGATATGGAGGTGTCTTATGGCTGGACAGAAAGTCGTAAAATCGCTCGTTCCGTGGTGGGTGGCGGGAATCATGCTTGGTCTGGTACAGGTTCTGGCCGTCTGGGTGGCCGATCCGCTGGGCGTTTCAACGCAATTTGTCACGCTTGACGCCAAAGCCCTCAATCAGCTTGCCCCCGACTACACACAGAATCATCCCCTCATCAGCCAACCCAAAAATCACTCCCTCGGCTATGGTTTCTGGCTGGATGTGGGTATGGTTGTCGGCGGGTTTGTCGCCGCGGTTGCCTACCGCCGCTGGAAGCTGCAAACCCTCCCCATCTGGTGGAAGGTCAACCGCGGCAGTTCCGTCGCCGGTCGGTTCCTCGTTGGTTTCATT
>JBDKVE010000361.1:0-10508 GCA_039679345.1 Anaerohalosphaeraceae bacterium | reverse complement strand
AAGCATATCATGGTGCAATGTGGGATTATTTCGCCGAGTCAAAATTTTCCTGCTGCCCCATCCTGAGTGAAGTCGCACGCAAACGCGGCTGCGACAATCCATCGCATTCTCGAGATATCGAAATTATCCCTCAATACAATTACACCCTCAACGGCTATCTCGGTTCCAGTCAGCCCGGCGGAGTGCGTACCGTATCCGACGTCAGAAATCCCGGCGGGGTTTTCTTTTTCGCCGAGGAAAATTCGTGGTCGGTCCGGCCGGACCATCCGCGGTTTCCGGCATCGTGGCTGACGGCCCCGCTGAGCACCAGGGCCCTGGACGATACGGTCCTGATGATTACCCCGACACCGCAGGCGGACAATTGCTTTGGCACATTCCACGGCGGCACATCGAAAGACCTCAGTGACGGCGGCGGCAACTTAGTCTATGTCGATGGCCATGTGGATATGCTCTGGGCTCAGCAGCAGCTTCGACAGGTCATGCACAAGGGCAGTTCTATCCGAACATCCTCATACAACAAAACCGATACGGACCCGGCCGGCAATCTCGCCTGGGCGTGGGCGGCCCAAACGCCGCCTGCCGACGGCTGGGAAAACCAATAAACATGTTACGGACACATTTTACAGGAAATGGAGGCAGCTATGGACGAAACAAAAAACAATTCACAACCCGAAGAAACCATCCAATTTCAGTATGAGCCCAAGACGCCCGATGCCAAATCCGTCTTCAACTCGCCGCTCAACTCCGACTCAGTGTGCCGCTTTTTTCGCGTCGCGGGGGGCAGCCCGCTGTACTGCCTTAGTGCCGTATTTGTTGCCTATGGAATCGTCACCCTGCTGGCGCCTGCTCTTGAGGCGAGCGATAGTCTGCGACAGGCACTGCCCTGCCTGCTCACGCTGCACGGCTACGAACTGTCGCTGCTGGCGATCCTGGTCTTCATCGTATCCAGGAAGGTCGTTGACGATGCGATTTCCATTGTGATTCTGGCGGCATTGTTTCTGATCGGCACCAGCATCGCCACCGGGTCGGCCATCAACAAAGATATCCACACGGGCTATGTCATTGCCATCGTCAGCATTGTCGCAGCGGCAATCAAAATCCTGACGATGCGGCGATTTGCGGGATTGTCGTTTCGTGTCTGGGCGATTTGCGGAATCCTCGGGATGATTGCCTGCAATTATCTTGGGCCGATTTTTCTGGCGCAATCCATCACGCTGTATCCTGAGCAGGAAGACCCCCGCAAGACGATCTGGCTGGCCGTGTATCTGGGGATTCTGCTCAGTGCGGGACTGGTCCTGGTCGAGGCCGCGAGGGGCAGCGTCCCATCGCAGAATGAGACAACGCCTCTGCTTCGCAGGCCGGTAATGGTTTATCTTTTTGCGGCGATTCTGGCGGCGGCTTCCAGCGTGCATCTTTATACGATGGAATATGCCTTCGCCCTTGTGCGGGTTTGGGGGGATTTTCTGCCGGCCGTTGCGATTGTCTCGCTGCTGGGGCTGGAAATCGCACGGCATACCGGCTGGCGTTCGGTGCCGATGGAAACAGCCATCGCCCTGATTCCGCTGGCCGCGACGCTGTGGGCCATTTACGAAAGAGTCATCGGCAGCACCGGGCAGTTCGGCCTTGGGTGGATTGCGTATCCGCCGGTGCTGCTGGCTTTGTGCGGTGCGGTCGTGACGGGTCTGGCTTACCTGCATCGCTGGCAGCATCTCTATTTCGCGGCCGCGACTTATGGGCTGGGCGTGATTCTGACGGCGGGCTATTCCATCCAGCACCCGCATGACCTCAATACGCTGGCCTTCGGTGCAACACTGACCACAATCCTGCTGATGTATGGTATCTATATCCGCAATCCGCACGTCTGCCTGGCGGCGGTGTTTGTTCTGTGCATCGGCCTGTTGCTCTCGGATCGCTTCGGGGCCATGGCCGCCGGCCAGCATCTGACCCGCGGCGGCGGCGTGATGGGGCTGTTCGGCGGGGCCTGCATCCTGTGCTATCTGCTCTGGGATCAGCAGCTTAATAAGCACCTCCGCATTCTCGGCACACTGTGCCTGGCGGCGTTTCTGTTCGACTGCCTGCCGTATCCTTTCCACTGGCGGTATCTGGCCGTCTTTTCCGCGGCGATTATCCTGTTCTGGCTGATCTGGCTGCAGAATAAGGATATTGTGGTCATCGGCCTGCTGTGCCTGCCGCTGCTGCTGCGGCTGTATATCGCATCCAAAAGCATCGCGGCCTGGCGGGCCATCATCCTGGGATTTGCCCTGCTGGCAGGCGGGGCCGTTCTGAGCCTCTGGAAAAACCGCCAGAAACAACTGCAATAACCCCCCTGTCGAAAAAGGAGACCTTATTATGGAACAGAAAAATGGATTAACGCTGGTTGGATTGATTGTTACGATTGTTATTGTTTTATTCATTGTAGCAATAATCATGCCTCCTTTAGGAGTAGAAAGACCTATTGCCAAACGTGTTATCTGTGGAACCAACCTCAAAGGACTTGGCAATGCCATATCGGTTTATTCAGACGATTATGATGGCAATTATCCGCAGCTTCCCGGCATGGGGCCATGGTCAAAGGAACTGGGTTTTGCCTTTGATATGGAGAAACCTGATTTTTCGGAGACCGGTCAACAGGGTCAGGCCGGACGGACTATCAGTGCAAGCTGGTACCTGCTGGTTCGGGAAGCAGATGTATCACCGAAAAGCCTTATTTGTCCGGCTTCCGGGCAGCAGGAGTTTGACGGCAAAAATCCAAAAATTCTGGATATTGTAGATTTATGGGATTTTGGAGCAAATCCCTATCCGCACGTCAGCTACGCCATGCATAATCCGTATGGAAAATTTCCAGCAAAAGGAGATCGTAGTGCTTCCTTTGCTATCGCATCGGATATGAGCCCATGGATTGTCAACGGAGATTTCATTCCACCCGGCCCGAAAAAAACGCCTCCGCAGATTATCACCTTTTCCGATAAGGCGACCTGGAAGCTGGGCAACTCGATCAATCATAGGCGTGAGTCCCCAGTGGGTGAAGGGCAGAATGTCTTATTTGCTGACGGACACAGTGTCTATGCAACCCAGCCGAATGTCGGTACCAACAATGACAACATCTACACTTACTGGAGCACGGAGAAAGAGCCAAGCAAGCAGGATATCCAGGGCGGCACGGCACCGACCGAACGGACGGCGGACAACGATGCCAAATCGACTGAAGATTCATTTCTGGCGCTCTAACAGGCGGCATAAGGAGCTTATATTTCTTGAGGAAAACAGATTATGGAACAGAAAAACGGATTATCACTGGTTGGATTGATTGTAACCGTTTTTATTATTCTTTTTTCACTTGCATTATTGTCACCGATAATGGTGAGAAAACTCAATTCTGGACCCTTTTCTTGTGAGGTAAATCTCAAGGGGCTTGGCCACGCCATGATGGTGTATGCCAATGATTACGATGATAACTACCCGCAGCTTCCCGGTACGGGGCCATGGTCAAAGAAACTGGGATTTGCCTTTGATATGGAGAAACCCGATTTTTCGGAGACCGGTCAACAGGGTCAGGCCGGACGGACCATCAGTGCAAGCTGGTACCTGCTGGTGCGGGAGACGGATGTTTCTCCAAGAAGCCTTGTTTGCCTATCTTCTAAACAAAAAGATTTTGATGGTAAGAATTCGGCAAACAAGGACATTACTGATTTGTGGGATTTCGGGACGAATCCCTATCTGCACGTCAGTTATGCCATGCATAATCCTTACGGAAAATATCCAGCAAATAATTCACGTCCTGCTTCCTTTGCTGTTGCATCGGATATGAGCCCATGGATTGTCAACGGGGATTTCATCCAGGCTGGAAAGAATAATACCCCCCCTCAGATTGTCACAGTGAGCGATGACACAACATGCAAACTTGGAAATTCATATCATCATCAGTCAAGGCGATATAGAGAAGGGCAGAATGTCTTGTATGCCGATGGGCACAGTGCATGGGAAACCAGGTCTGATGTCGGTATGCGTAACGACAATATCTACACCTACTGGAGCACGGAGAAAGAGCCTACAAAACAAGATATTCGCGGCGGCACGGCACCGACCGGCCGAACGGCGGACAACGATGCCAAATCCAAAGAGGATTCGTTTTTGGCAATCTGATTCAAGATTGATGATTTTTGATGGATGATTGACGATTAAGATAAGGAGCACAAGTGATGAGAAAAAGATACGGATTAACATTAACAGGCCTGGTGGTGACACTGTTTATCATTCTTATTTCGCTGGCGTTGCTGCTGCCCATGATGGGAAGAACTCGACGTGTCCCACGCGGTGTTATCTGCGGGACAAATCTTAAAGTGCTTGGCAACGCCATGATGGTCTATGCCAATGATTATGATGATTATTATCCTCAGCTTCCCGGGGCGGGGCCATGGTCGAAAGAGTTAGGATTTGCTTATGACATGGAAAAACCCGACTTCACGGCCGGGGGGGCCGAAGGAAAAACATCCCGCACGATTACCGCAAGCTGGTACCTATTGGTACGGGAGGCAGATGTGTCTCCCCGAAGTTTTATCTGTCCCTGTACAAAACAACAGGAGTTCGACGGCAACAATCCGGCCAATCGGGACATTGTTTATCTCTGGGATTTTGGGAATAATCCTTATCAACATGTCAGCTATGCCATGCACAATCCGTATGGGAAATTTCCGGCAACAGGAGATCGTTCTGCATCCTTTGCTATCGCATCGGATATGAGTCCATGGATTGTTAACGGAGATTTCATTCCGTCCGGCCCGAAAAAAACACCGCCGCAGATTATCACCTTTTCCGATAACGCGACCTGGAAGCTTGGCAACTCAATCAATCACAGGCAACAATCTGCAATAGCTGAGGGGCAGAATGTGCTTTACGCCGACGGGCACAATGCCTATACAATCCAGCCGAATGTCGGCACCTATGACGACAATATTTATACGTATTGGAGTTCAGAGAAAAATCCGACTCGACAGGATAAGCAGGTCGGCACGGCACCGACCGGACGAACGGCGGAGAATGATGCCAAATCCAAAGAGGATTCGTTTCTGGTTCTGTAGAAAAGTCGCTTTTGTGTCGCCCCTGCCGGGGCTTGTGGAGGTTAGAGAATTGCTTTCCGGGCGTTTCCACGCCCGGCTATTTTCTGTCGCCCCGTTGGGGCTTAAAGGAGGAGGGAACACTTTCTTCCGGGGGCTTACGCACCCCGGCTATGACACTTACGACCCTTTCGGGGTCTTAAAAAGATGATTTCTCCAAAAAAGTAAATTTTCAAGTTCAAAACAAATTTTGAAGGCATAAATAAAAAATCAAAATGACAATGCAAAAATTAAAAGGAAAAATAACCAGAATCAAAGATTTAAAAATCTTAACCTGTGCGATTTAACTTGTCAGGCCCGCACAAAGCATCCCTTCGCAAAGGCAGGGATGGGAATGCAGCTTTTACTTCCCTATGCTCTGGATTCCCGCTTTCGCGGGAATGACAATGCAGCATAAGCCCAAAGGGTTTTTGCAATAATTCATTTTGGCGGACATAGGGATCCTGTTGCCGCCTCAAAGCAATTATCAGGGTCAGCTTAAAGGCTTTGTTCCCAGCCGCCGCCGAGGGCTTTATAGAGGGCGACGATGTTGGTTGAGATATTCCGGTTGCTGTTGACGAGGGCATCTTCGGCGGAAAACAGGGCCCGCTGGGTGGTCAGGACGTTGAGGAAGTCGGTCTCGCCTTCGGTATAAAGCTGAGTGGAAAGCTCCACCGCCCTGCGGTTGGCATCGACGACGCGCTGCAGGGCGTCGCGGTGTTCCTGCTCCTTGGTCGCGGCGGTCAGTGCACTTTCGACATCCCGCAGGGCCGCCAGCACGGTCTGCTGATAGGCCAGGAGGTATTGCTCTTCGAGGGCCTTCTGGATTTCGATATTGGCCCGAATCCGCCCGGCATCAAAAATGGACCAGCTTGCCGAAGGGCCAGCCGACCAGATGCGGCGGTCCCAGTCGAACAGGTCATTGGAATGGATATTGCTGAAGCCCGCCGAGCCGGTGAGGGTAAACTTCGGGAACAGGTCGGCTGTGGCGACGCCGATAGCGGCGGTGGCGGCATGGACCTGGGCCTCGGCCCGGCGAATGTCCGGCCGGCGGCGAAGCAGTTCCGAGGGCACACCCAGCGGCGGCTGCGACATGGCGGTCGGGATGGTCCCGGCCGGGTCCAGTTCGGCAAGCAGAGCCGACGGTTCACTGCCCAGCAGCACGCTGAGGATATAGATGGTCTGGCGAACCGCTGACTCCAGCGGCGGAAGCTGTGCGGCGGTCGTGGCAACCTGCGATTCGGCAGTGACCATATCCAGGGCGCTGACCAGCCCGGCGTTGGCTCGCTGACGGGTCAGGTCGGCGGTCTTCTGCTGGGTCTGGAGGTTGCGTTGGAGAATCTCGATTTCCTGCTGATAGCCGCGCAGGTCGATATAGTTTAATGCGACTTCGGCGGCCAGCGTCACCCAGACATCCCGCAGGTCTTCTTCGGCTGCGGCAATCTGGGCCTGGGCGGCCTCAATATCCCGGCGGGTTCCGCCAAAGATATCCAGTTCCCAGCCTGCATCGAGGCCGGTCTGGTAGAGGTTGTCGGTGTTACCTGCGGCAGTGCGTCCACGGGTCGCAGAGCCGGAGACATCGGCACTCGGCCACAGCCATGACGAAGCTATAGCTCTTGACGCACGGGCCTGTCGAATCCGCGAACGGGCCTGTTTGAGGTCAAGGCTGGACTCCATCGCCCGCTCGACCAGCGAGGTCAGTTGCTCATCACCAAAGCGGGTCCACCACTGGACGAGGTTTGGTTCGGTCTCGGTCACTGCGGCCTGACTGGTCCAGTTATCCGGCGTCGCCATATCCGGGGATTGGAAATCCGGACCGACCTTGCAGCCGGTTAACAGGAGGCCTAAACTCAGTACTATACCGCTCACTATCACGTGATGAATTTTGTAAGATTGCATAAGGTATCCTGTATTCGCTATATTCATAGAGAGCTTACTTGACTCAAACTGAACGATTCGATTTGTCATACCCGCGGAGGCGGGCATCCAATTTTGACCGCGTGCTCTGGATTCCCGCTTTTGCGGGAATGACAATTTTCTATCACACCCATTCCTAAAAGCGTTTGTGTCATTATCATTTCGCCATTGGGTATTATTCATATCGCAGGGCTTCAATCGGGTCCAGCCGGGAGGCCTTCCAGGCGGGGTAATAACCGAACACAATGCCTACTGTCGCTGAAACGACCACCGCGGCGATGATGGCCGCAGGTGAGGTCATCACCGGCCATTTCAGGAAATATCGCACCAGCAGCGATCCACCGTGGCCCAGCAGGATCCCCAGCGCCCCGCCGAGCAGGCACAGCACGACCGCCTCGACCAGAAACTGGGTCAGGATGTCGCGGCTCTGGGCACCGACAGCCATGCGAAGGCCGATTTCGTGAGTTCGCTCGGTCACGGAGACCAGCATGATATTCATAATCCCAACGCCGCCGACGACCAGCGAAATCAGGGCCACACACAGCAGCAGGTTGGTCATCATCCGCGTCGTCGAGGTCATGACCGACGACAATTCGGCCATATTACGAAAAACAAAATCATCCGGCTGGCCGGGACGGATGCGATGGCGATCCCGCAGCAGCGAGGTAATCTGACGAATCGCCAACTGGACTTCCGTGGATGAATTGGCCAGAACCTGGATTTCATCAACATTGGTAAATCGCACAAGCATGGGGTTGTTAGCCGCCTGCGTGCTGGATTTTTCCGGATACAGGCTGACGGTGCTGCTCGGATATATATCGCTGATGGTGTTGACCGAGGAGGAGGTTGAAGACGACGTGGAAGACCGGCTCTGGGTCGCATTGGTAATCGACGAGCCGGCAATGTTGTATTTAATGGTTGTCCAGGGGGCCACGATGACATCATCCTGATCCATGCCCATCATATTGGCGCCCTTCTGCCTGAGAACACCGACAATCCGCAGAGAGACATTATTGATTCGGATTTCTTTGCCGAGGGGAGAACGACCGTCAAACAATTCACGGACGATGCTTTGGCCCACGAGGCAAACTTTGCTGCTGTTGAGCACATCCAGATCGGTGAACAGCTCGCCGTCGGTAGGCACATTCCATTCCCGGACATCAAAGTAGGCCGGCGAAGAACCATAGATAAAGGTTGGAACCCAGTTGCGGTCGCCGCAGACAATCTGTGTACGGGTGCGGACGACGGGGGCGGCGGTTTTGACGGCGGTGCATTCCTTCATAATCGCTTCGCAATCGTCGGGGGTGAGGGTCATGATGCTGCCGGAACCGAAACTGACGCCGCTGCTGGAGGCCGTACCGGGGTGCACCATCAGCGTGTTGGCCCCCATGCTGGCAATGGTTTTCTGGATGGCCGCCGAGGAGCCGGCGCCGATTTCCATCATGGCAATGACGGCGCCGACGCCGATGATAATGCCGAGTGTCGTCAGGGCCGCCCGCATGGGGTTGCGCCGTAGGGCACGCAGAGCCGTTCGCATCGTTCGATAGGTCTTCATGCGTCACCTCCCACGGATACGCGACCGCCATAGGCCCCATCGACAATCATGCCGTCATGAATGCGAATGGTCCGTTTGGCATGCTGGGCGACGCCGGCATCGTGGGTGACCAGAATCATGGTAATGCCTTCATCCTCATTGAGCTGGCGGAGAATGTTGAGCACGTCTTTGCTGGTGTGGGAGTCGAGGTTGCCGGTGGGTTCATCGGCAAAGACAATCGGGGGACGATTGACCAGGGCACGGGCGATGGCCACGCGCTGCTGCTGGCCGCCGGAAAGCTGGGACGGCTCGTGGTCGAGTCGGTCACCCAGGCCGAATCGCGTCAATAATTCCTCGGCACGCCGGCGGCACTGGCGGTCGGTCAAATCTTCCGACGTATAAGTCAGCGGCATCACCACGTTATCGACGGCGCTGGTGCGGGCCAGAAGGTTGAAGTTCTGGAATACAAAGCCGACTTTCTGATTGCGTATGACGGCGCGGCCATCGGATGTCAGGCGGGAGATATCCTGACCATCGAGCCGGTACTGGCCGGAGGTGGGATGGTCCAGGCAGCCGAGAATATTCATCAGCGTACTCTTGCCCGAGCCGGAGGCCCCCATCAGGGCGACGAATTCCCCGCGCTCGACTTTCAGGGACACGCCCTTGAGCACCGGCAGCGACATATCGCCGATATAGTACGTCTTGCAGATATTGTTGAGTTCGATTAGAGCCATAGTGTTTTCCGAAACTTAGCGTCTGCGTCTGAATTGCGGCGTAAACGGATTGGTAGTATTGTTATTTCCATCGTCGGCAGTAACCATCTGCTCGCCAGTAACCACCTGCACTCCTTCTTTGCATACGGATGGATCGACACCGCCGGGCTGGGGCTGAATTTCAGTTGCAATCCCATCGGTCAGGCCGGTTTTAATCACGAGCGGTTTGACAAAATCACCTTCGGCAATCCAGATGACGCTGGGAATATCCTGCGGCTGCGACACGGCCTGGGCGGCTGCAGCCGACGCCGCACCGGGAGCACCCGTGGCGGCGGTTTCCGTTTGCAGGACCAGTTTGACCAGCTCGGCATCACGATACTCGGGAGCAACCTGGTCAATGACCGGTGACCACCGAATCGCAGCGTTCTGGACTTTCAGGACATCCTTGCGACACTCGGTTTCAAACGTGACGTCGGCGGTCAGATACGGCAGGAGTGTGCCGTCGCTGTTGTCGGTGTTGACTTCCACGACATAATTGACGACGTTCTGGGTCATGGAGGCATTCAGGCGAACCTTGTTGACTTCGCCCTTGAAGATGCGGTCGGGGAAGGCGTTGACCTTGAAGTTGACCGGCTGGCCGCGGCGGATGCTGCCGATGGAGGCTTCACTGACCGAGACCCAGATTTCCATGCGGGTCAGGTCTTTGGCAATCAGAAACAGGCTGGGGGTGTTGAGGCTGGCGGCGACAGTCTGGCCGATATTAACGCGACGGTCGATAATCACGCCGTTGGCCGGGGAGATGATCGTGCAGTAGCCGAGATTGCGTTTGGCCACCACCAGATTGGCCCGGGCCTGCGAGACGGCGGCCTCTGACTGCTGAATCGCCGCTTTGCCGACATCGAGATTGGCCTTGGCTATTTCATTGGCCGACTGATAGGCGTCAAAGCTGCTTTGGGCCAGGGCTTCGGAAGGACCCAGTTTCTGAGCACGCTGCCAGTCGCGTTCGGCCTGATAGGATTTGGCTTCCAGTTGTTTTAATTCAGCCCGGCTTTTTTCGAGACTGGCCTCGGCCTGTTTGAGTGTGGCATTGGCCTGATCCAACTGGGCGACATAGACGGCGTCATCAATCTGGGCCAGGATGGCGCCTTCTTCGACGATGGAACAATGATCGACTTCCCTGCCGTCTTTGTCCTTGCCGAAGGCCTTGATTTCGCCGGATACACGGGCGCCGACATCGATGGATTCGACCGG
>JBDKVE010000360.1:0-12424 GCA_039679345.1 Anaerohalosphaeraceae bacterium | reverse complement strand
CGACACCGCCGCAAACACCCACGTATCCTCCGGCACAACCAGCCCGGAAGCATAACCCCACGTCCCTGAATTGTCATCCCAGTGATAGCCCAATTCATTGCCGTTGGCTGCATTCAGCCCCGCGACTGTATTGCCGCCGCGACAGAATATCAGCCCCGTATAAGGATTCTGCACACCCTTGGAACGCAGCCACAGGGTAATCGTCGCAGTATTGGTATTCAGTTTCAACGGCTCAACCTGGACAAATCCCTTCTCGCCGTCCAGCTCAATCACACCCGTCCGTCCGCCATCCTGCTCAACCCACCGGGCGCCCTCTTGCAGCGCAGCGACAAAGGTCCCGGTCGTATCGGCAGATGTGCCGTCTTCGACCTTATCAAACGTCCACCCGGCCGCCAGTTTGCCTTCTTCAAGAGCAAAATCCCAGACCTTGCCCTGAGCCACTTTGCCGCCGGCAGCGACTTCATCAATCCGCCAGTAGTATCGCATCCCGGGAATCAATCCCGATAACGTAGCCTCGGTCTGCTCGGTGCGTCCCAGCAGCGTCAGCGCTTCTGGACTGGTTCCGGCATAGATATCGTGTGCCGCCGCATCCTGTCCCGGCGTCCATTGTATTTTGACCCGCCCGGCCACCGGCAATACCGCCGCCGTCACCGGCTCCGGATTGCATGCCGCAGGACCAACCGGTTCAAAGAACCGCACTTCACTGAGGCCGACAAATCCTTCATCCCGAATCGGCACCAGATTGTCAAAACGCACTTTCTGCGCAAGCGTGGGTTTAAACGATACAATCGTCGGATCATCATAATCCGATGTGCCTTCCGCCTCGGCCAGTTCCACAGCCTTCAAAAGGTTCTTCCATCCGCCCTGCTCGGTCCAGATGGAAATATCCGCCTTGCCGACACCCCGGCCTGTATAGTTGGTCTGGTTATAATTCCAGACGGCAATCTTTTCCAGCGTACGGGCAGCATCAAATTCAAACACAACCCCCTCGCCAACCGCTTCCTTTTTGCTCAGCCACATCGCATCGGTACTGGTATTGTGTTCCAGAAACCAATCTCCATCCGGATTGCCAAGCCCTGCTCCAGCCAGCGCCGAAGCAGAGGCCTTCACATCCAAAACCATCTGCCCCACTGCCGGCCGACTGCGGCCTTCAGGCTTAATGACTAAGGTTTGTGAGCGAATCTCAAAAGGTCCCTTGACTTGACAGGCAATATAGTACGGACGTTTAATATCTTTGGGCTCTCGCCACGAGAGCGAACAGGTGCCGCCTCACCCATACTCCAGCTTAAACGTCCGGTCATAATCTCCGCCCTTGCTGTAAATATGCAGCGAAGGAGCATCCGGCTGCCGGCCCCCCACACGCAGGCTGATCGATTCGCCCAGCTTGCCGATTATTCTCTGGTTAAAATAACAGGCATTATTCTGTATCGACTGGGTCACCGTAGCAATCACCGGCTCCCCGATATCCAGTTCCGGCGTCCCGTCTTTGGCCACCGTAAATGCTTTTTCATTCGGGAAACTACTCCCGCTTAACGTCCAGTCTTTGCCCTTTTCATCCTTGCGTTCCATCATCCATTCATGAACGCGATACTTGCCCTCCGGCAAAGACACCTCGCCTGCAGCCGGTTTCCGCTCAAACAATCCATTGACTCCGGCCGCCGTAAATGTCGTAATATTGGCAGGCACCTTCACCTTGCCATAGGCCACATCCTGAGCCGGATTGATTTCAACCGTCGCCCCGTCTTTGGCAATGGCAACCCGATACAGCTTGTCGGCCATCTCGAGATAATTGCCGACATAATATTGCTTCCGCTTCGAATCGGGCCCGATAAATATCCGGTCGCAATTGGACGATTCGGCCTTATCCGAAAAGGTTCCATTGGCGTTATAGTCGATCAATGTAACCCGGGTCGGCTTGCCGTCAATCACCACCTCGCCCTCATACCAGCACCCCGTTGAAATGACAAGATATGAGCTTTGCTCCTCATAGGAGTAATATTGCAGGTTTAAGTGATAGGTAATCGGGCCATCTTCACCTTTGAAATGCACCGCCACCGGCCCAAACATCATCCGATATTGGTCCGACACAACCCCCTTATACGGCTTCTCATCATCCAGATGCCCATCGCCATTGGAATCAATATACAACAAGTCCATCAATCCGGATTTGCGGGTCCGGTCCAGGGCAATCCAGCGAACCTTCCCGCCATCCATCGCATGCTGCCATTTGCCGAATTTCTGAGTGAACTGGCCAAACTCCGGCATCCTTACATCGGCAGGCTTATTTTCGAGCTGATGATACATCCCGGAGGTTGAAAACTCTTCCTCCATATACAGGGATGTCTTGTACTGGAGCCATTGCGGCTGCGCAAACACCATCGCCTGCAAGAAGAAAACACATCCCACCTGCAGCAAAATCCGTGACGTATTCATGACGCGTCCTTCCTGTAATCTATAGGTTCAATTCTCCTTGAATTGCACTGGCCTTATTATAAACAGGACTATTCAAGTGTACAGATGTTTCAAAAAATATTTCATTTTTTGCATTTACATATTTGGTTATACAACATCCTTATATGGATATATATTGGGAATTCCTTATTTTCCTTTGACTCACTTGCCGAAAATACTATAATATAGATTACTTGCTAGTTGTCCTGAATATGGATAGCCAGCACCCTGAAACACAGTTAATGTGGTTACGGCACTGCGGTCGGGCAATCATCCCCGTACCCGACAGGTCAAAGGCTTGGGGCCTCTGGCAGGTCGGTCGGGACGACCCAACTAAATCGCAGCCGTCGGAATAACGAATATGTCAATCAGGAAAGACACACATGAAAATCCCTACCGCTTACGGCGGCACTGTCGCCGTACCTCGTTTGCCGACGTTGCTCGGCAGTCAATCCATTATCAACATCCTTTTGGAACAGGGTGTCGATACCGTCTTTGGGTATCTCGGCGCGGCTGTTTTGCCCTTATTTGAACAAATAGGCAAAGTAGCCGGACAGACCGTCTCATATAAAGACTATATTACCGATTGTTTTAATCAGGAGACTATTATGACTCAAAACTCGCCACAGAATACGGCTCCCACCAAGGCCGGCAGCCAGATCATCGTCGATATCCTCAAGGAACAGGGCGTCGAAGTGATGTTCGGCTACCTCGGCGGCGTGGTGCTGCCTCTGTTTGATAAAATCTACGACTCCCCCATCAAGTTCATCATCCCGCGCCACGAACAGGGCGGCTGCCACATGGCCGACGCCTATGCCCGCGCCACCGGCAAAGTCGGCGTCATTATCGCCACTTCCGGCCCCGGCGCCACCAACCTCGTCACCGGTATCGCCAATGCCATGATGGACTCGGTGCCGCTGGTCGCCATTACCGGGCAGGTGCGGACCGAGCTGATCGGCAATGACGCCTTCCAGGAAGCGGATATGACCGGCATTACCCGGCCCATCACCAAGCATAATATGATTATTAAAAACCCCGCCGAACTGCCGCAGGCGTTCCGCGAGGCCTTTTATATCGCCAAGACCGGACGCCCCGGCCCGGTGCTGATTGACCTGCCCGTTGATATGCAGATCGCGCAGATTCCCGTCACCCAGCCGGAACCGATTGAACTGCCGGGCTTCCATCTCCGCACCCGCGGCCACGCCCGACAAATCAGCCTCGGTGCACAGGCCATCAATGAGGCCAAACGCCCCGTGCTGTACGTCGGCGGCGGCGTGATTATCTCCAACGCAGCCGAAGAATTGCGGACACTGGCTCAGAAGGCCAATATCCCCGTGACCATGACCCTGCTGGGCCTGGGTGCCTATGACCAGACCCGTGACGAGTCACTCGATATGCTCGGCATGCACGGCTCGGCTTATGCCAACTACGCAGTCCAGAATTGCGACCTGCTGATTGCCGTTGGAGCCCGCTTCGATGACCGCGTGACGGGCAGACTTAAATCCTTTGCCCCGCACGCCAAGGTTATTCACGTGGACCTCGACCCGGCCAGCATCTCCAAAAATGTCAACGCGGATATCCCCGTTGTCGGTGATGCCAAAGAAGTGCTCAAGGCCATGACTGACGAAACCGAATTCCGTCCGCGCGAAGAGTGGTTTAAGCAGATTGCCGTGTGGAAGAAAAAACACCCCTTCCGCTACGACGTCAACGCCAAGACCATCAAGCCACAGTACGTTATCGAGGAAATCTGGCGTCAGACCCAGGGCCAGGCGACCATCGTCACCGGCGTCGGCCAGCACCAGATGTGGACAGCCCAGTTCTACAAGTTCAGCCGTCCGCGGCAGTTCATCACCTCCGGCGGCCTGGGTACCATGGGCTTCGGCCTGCCTGCCGCCATCGGCGCCCAACTGGCCCGACCCGGCGAACTGGTCATCGACATCGACGGCGACAGCTCATTCAACATGACCCTGACCGAGCTTTCGACCGCTGTGCAGTACGAGCTGCCCATCAAGGTCTGCATCCTCAACAACGGCTATATGGGCATGGTCCGTCAGTGGCAGGAACTGTTCTACGGCAAACGCTATTCGTGCAGCTATCTGCAGAATCCCGACTTCGCCAACCTGGCCCGTGCCTTCGGCGCCGTCGGCTATACCGTGGACAAAAAGGAAGACGTTGCCTCGACCATCGAAAAGATGATTAAGGAAACCCGGCCCTGTGTCGTGGACTTCCGCGTCGAGCGCGAAGAAAACGTCTGGCCGATGGTTCCCGCAGGCAAGAGCCTCGACGAAATGAGCGGCCTGGATATCTTCGAAATGGCATAAACCGGTCGGCTTCGGCTGATTCATAACTCAGGAGAAAAACCATGAAACATATACTCAGCGCATTAGTGCAGAATAAACCCGGCGTCTTGGCCCACGTCGCCGGCATGTTTGCGGCCCGGGCCTTCAATATCGATTCACTGACCGTCGGTCGAACCGAAGACCCGACCCTGTCCCGTATGACCATCGTCGTCATCGGCAACGACAAGACCGTCGAGCAGGTTCGCAAACAATTGGCCAAGATCATTACCGTCGTCAAGGTGCAGGACTTCGCCGGACTGGATGTCGTCTCCCGCGACCTGATGCTCATCAGCATCGCCTGCCCGGCGGAAAAGCGGCCCGAAGTGCTGGCATTGATTGAGATGTTCAACGCCAAGGTCGTCGATATTGCCACCAAACATGTGATGGTGGAAGTCTCCGGCCCCGAAAGCAAAATCGAGGCCTTCGTCGAGGCGTGCCGGCCCTATGGCATCAAGAATATGGTCCGCACCGGCTCGGTCGCCATGCCCCGCCAGGTCCGCGCCACAAGCCAGGATGAAGACAGCGGCAAGTAATCAGTCGGACACAGCAAATCCACTCAAGTCTCACAGGGGCGGTCTCAAAACCGCCCCTTCTTTTTTACCTTGAAACAACTCATCACACATCCAACGGCAGGGACAGGACAAAGGTGCTGCCTTTGCCGGGGGTGCTCTGGACGGAGACCGAGCCTTTGTGGTATTGGACGATGTGCTTGACGATGGCCAGCCCGAGGCCCGTACCGCCAAGCTGTCGGCTGCGGGCTTTATCGACCCGATAGAATCGCTCAAAGATGCGGCCCTGATGTTCCGTGGCAATACCGCAGCCCTTATCCTGCACACGAATGATCAGCCGGTCGTCTTCGGCCGTCGCGGCAATCGACACATCCGAATCGGGATTGCTGTACTTGATACCATTATCGACGAGGTTTACGACCGCCTGCTCCAACAACGATGCATTGACCGAGGCTTTCAGGTCGGCCGGACACGTCATTTGAATGCCAATATTGCGATCCGCCGCCTTATGCCGGCAGAGTTCGACAACCTCGTTGAGAATATCCCGAATCGCACACACCTCGCGCGGGACATGCACGGACTGGCCCTGCTGTTCCAGCTCGCACAGCAGCAGCAGGTCTTCGATAATCGAATTGAGCCGGTCGGTCTGGCGGGCAATAATACCCAGAAACCGCTTGGCGTCTTCAGGATTATGAATCGCCCCATCCTGAAGCGTTTCAACAAAGCCGTGAATGGACGTGACCGGTGTTTTCAGTTCGTGGCTGACATTGGCGACAAAGTCACGCCGAACCTGTTCCAGCCGGTAAATCCGCGTCATATCATTAAGCACAATCAGCGCTCCGATGTGGCGGTTTTCGCTGTCCAGCAGTGCCGACGAACGAACCTGCAGATAGCAATCCTGCCGCAAATCCGTGTCCGGCATCAGGATAAACTGCTCGGCTGAATTAGGCGACCGCAGGGCATTCTGGACAAACGTCTGCAGTTCGCTGTTGTGGATCAGTTCGCCCACGGTCCGGCCCGTCGTTTTGTCGACATCCAGTTGCAGCAGTCTTGCCGCCGCCGTATTGAGCATCAGGCACTTGCCCTCGGTCTCAAAGGCAATAATCCCTTCCAGCATCGCGGTAAAGACGGCCTGCTGCTGATTCTGCTGTCGCAGGGAGGCCTCGATACGCTGATTCAGTTCTTCGGCCATCGTGTTCATCGCCCCGGCCAATTCGGCAATCTCCCCTTTTCCGCCCACATCCAGCTTGTGCGTCAGTTGCCCCTGCGCAAATCGCCGGGCACCCTGCTGCAGTAATGCCAGCGGACGTGACAGACGCCATGCAAAATACAAACTCACCATCGCCAGAACAGCAGCAATAATAACCGCATAGCGTATCACCTGATGCGTCAGCGAACCAATAGCTTGCTCAATTTCCACCAGCGGCATCGCGGTACGCACCACCGCCACTACCTGCTTATCACGCAGGATAGGAACTGCGACATACATCATCCGCTGCTTGAGCGTGGCACTGGGTCGCCGTTCAGAATAGCCCACCACCCCGGTCATGGCCTGCTGAATCTCCGGGCGGTTCAGATGATTTTCCATCGTCTGCGGGTCTTTATCCGATTCACCCAGCACCCGGCCGGATGGCTCAATAAGGGTAATCCGTGTCTTGTTCTCCGGGCCAAGCTTCTTGCATAAGGCATCAATCCCGACCAGGTCCTGGTCTGCCAGCAGCGGCTCAAACGAAGCGCCGGCCAGGCGGGCGCGTACCTCAAGCATCTCATGGGTCTGGCGTGTCAGGAACGCATCCACCAGAAAGGAGACATTGATCGAAAACGCCACGAGGGCGAAAATCGTAATCACCAGGTACGAAGGAAATATCTGCCAGAGCAATCGTCTTTTCATCGGGGCGCTTCCGTTGGGGGTTTGTTCAGCTTTGGTCTTTCATCCGATAACCAACACCGCGGACGGTTTCGATATGCTTACCCGCGGGGCCGAGTTTCTTGCGAAGCCCGACAATCTGCACATCAATGGAGCGGTCGGTTACAGGATAATCCGAACCGTGAATGGCGTCAACAATCTGATAGCGTGTGAACACCCAGCCGGGCCGGGCCGCCAGAAAGCGGAGCAGGCTGAACTCCGTACTGCTTACGTTGACCGTTTTGCCTTTGACAGCCACACGGTGCCGGCCGGCGTCAATCTCAATATCATGGATACGCAGTGTCTGATTGTCCGCAGCTTCGGCAGGCTGTTCCCGACGAAGCACCGCCCGAATCCGGGCCAGCAGTACGCGGGGACTGAACGGCTTGGTGATATAATCGGCCGCCCCCATCTCAAGTCCTGTGACCACATCGGCTTCCGTGCCTTTGGCTGTAACCATGACCACGGGAATCGCATTGGTTTTAGGGTCTTTCTTTAGTGTCCGGCAGACCTCCAGTCCATCCACCCCAGGCAGCATCAGGTCCAGCAGAATCAGATCCGGCCCAGACGTCTGGGCCTTGGTCAGGGCGGCCGGGCCGGTCATGGCCGACTCGGTGCGATAGCCGTTTTTGTCCAGATTATACCGAATCAGCTCCAGTACATCCTCTTCATCTTCCACAATCAGTATTTTCTCATCAGCCATCAGATTTCCCTTTATCCCGCTGCCTGCTGAACGGCAAAGTTATTGTCATATTAGTATATCATTTCATCGGTATTGTCTATATCTAATGTTAGCATAGTGTTAGCGTCGTGTTAGAGTTTGATTCGCCCGGCCAACAGCGACTGAATTGGGTTCGTTTGGTTGGAAACAAGAATGTAAGGATGCACGGATACATGGATTCAAGAATGTGAAATTGGCTTTGTTTTGCAAAATCTTCTTTTTTGCCACAGAGAGCACAGAGGTATAAGAGGAATTATTATTTTTGACGGGATTTACGGGATATACATGATAAAAGTATATAGGAAAGTAGGTATATAAGTATGTAGATTTGGGTTCGTTTGGTGAATTCATTCCCTTATGTATATACATATTACAGCTCCTTTTTAGCTCCTTTGCCCTTCTGCCTGTCCTTCCTGAGCAGGCCCTATATATATGTCGGGAGGGGAGGAAATGTTGCAAACAAAACAATAAATATTTTAAATTGCAAATTGGATATTGTAAATTGATTATTAGAAAATCCAAGTTTTATCTATTTCACCAGGAAGAGAATGGAGATTTAATATGGCTTTAATTTCTTAAAATATTTATATTAAACCATCAGGATTGATTAGGGATTTTCGGCTTTGTGAATTTGGAGAGAGATTTTAATAATGTAAGAATTGAGAATTTAGAATTGAGAAATAAAGAGAATGTATGGACGGAATATTTTGAAAATTGGTTGTTTTTCAGAGGATGATTTTATACAATTTTTACGCATTAATCAAAAGCGGTTTGTATAGATCATAGCCGGATTTTAATATAAGGGTCATTGGAGTTTGAATAGCAAAAATCAAAGATCAAAAATCAAAATGAAAGAGCAAATTTTTAAAATAATTGACATGTGAGATTGCGGGGTTTTGGTGCAGCGGGCCAGCCCCTGGCTATTCGGGTTGAGCCCGGCGGGGAAGGGAATAGGACGGAGCAATGATCACTGATGCTGCGGATAAACAACCAAGAAAGGACAAGAGGTGTAAATATGGGATTCAGGAAGAGCTTTATTATTCTGGCAGCGATTTGTCTGACCTGCGGGGTGTGCATCTTTGCCTTGTCAGGGTACACAGCTATTGATGACGATGAAACCAAACAAAGAGAAGCAGAGTGGTTGGCAGAATTACAACAAAAGCAAGTGCCTATTGTATTTTATGGCAAGGTATTAGATTTGGATGGTCAGCCAGTCAGTGATGTCGATATTTCTCTTCACATTCGAGCGATTGATGGCTTTAAAACCATCATTTGCAAAACGAATGAGAATGGTTTATTTACTGTAAACAGTACAGGTGAAGCATTAACCATAGATGAAATATCAAAAGAAACCTACGAATTTGTAATCAAAAAGAATCCCGCACGCAGCAGCTTTGACTACTCTACTATTGGTAGCGATTATCATGTTCCAGATGCGGAAAATCCCGTGGTGTTTTATCTTCGAAAACGGAATCACCCCAATTACATAAACGATTCAGACTTTAATTTTCAAATCGAGGGCTATAGTACTTATGAACGCCAGGAACATCTTATATTCCAGGGTTATTATACATCCGAAGGCAAACAAGGTCTCCTGCCTAACGGCAAAATAAAGAATTATTTCGATTCAGAGGACTATCGAATTCAGGGTCAGCTTTCAGAAGATGGTAAACACTATATTATCACAATCAGCACACTCCGTGCAAACAGCGGCTGCATTGCAGGCGACCAGTTATTATATGAGGCCCCTGCGGAAGGATACACTCCATCGGTATCATTTCCAGTTGATATCTCTGAAACCGACGATCAATACAAATATATTTACATGAAAACCAATGATGGGCAATTTTATTCCGTAATCACCTTCGAATTTACATGTCTAAATTATGATCGGCCTGATAATCGTTATATGTATGTGGATGCAAGTATATATACAAACGTTGAAGGCAACAGAGGACTGGAATATGATGGTTTATATAATCTTTTAGAAGGTAACTGGCGATGTGATTTGTACGATTTACGTTGCTGTCAGGAGGTGACCGAAAGAGAATTTATGGAACGGCGGGGATTGAAAAAATTGCCATGGAAGGCATCTAAGTTCAGTGATGAAATAAACGAGGAAGTCTTTATGCAGGAAATGCAGAAGGAAAAGGAACTTCGCAAAAAGGAAGACCCGCACTGGTGGCATCTGCTGGAATAACGCAGCCGATGCATCCCTGCTTCGGTATTTATTTTAGCGCAAACCTCTCCTTGTCACCTCTGAAGAATACAGCGTGGGCATGGCCCACCTTACGGATTGGAAGCTTTGGCTACGTTGGGGGGAAATCCTGTCGCTTGCGATTTGGGTTGTTGTGAAAAAATCCTGTCGCTTGCGCTCCGGGCTATTGGTTTTGTGAATTCAAACAGCGTGGGCGTGGTCCACTTTACGGAATACGGCGTGGGCATGGCCCACTCTGATATGAAACGACCGTTGTCAATAAATATTTTCTTGCGTTTTTTCATTTTTGTTTTTTTCGGATTTCTATGATGCAGGCTGCTTCGACGATGAATCAGTCTGATATGCGTGGATTAGTTCGTCTAAAACGAACCAGAGCCAACATGAATATTCTCCGTCACAAGCCTTGCTTTCTACAATCGCGAATTTGGGAATTCCCTATCGCATAGGGTGGGTCGCAAATGGCTTTCTCGTGCCTGCATCATAGAGTTCCGATTTTCTATCAATCACCAGGGCTATTCAGTCCTGATTCCAATTCACTCTGTTTGGGTTTTCAGGCCTTCCCATCTGTCTTTGTGGCGTTCATCCCGCTGTCGACGAGTGGGCCGCATCGGTATGCAGCATCGCCCAGATAAATCCCGCCAATTCCCGCGCTACCGCAATGACCACTTGACAGGGCAGTTTGCCCTTGTGAACCAGCCGGCTGAATCGCTGGCTGAGACGATAGCCGGCTTTATCCGCCAGAGCAATCGCCCAAGCCGGCTGACCGATACGTCGGCACCGCAGATGCTTGCCAACCTTATACGGGTGGCGATAATGCCAGGCCGCCTCATTGAGCAGCCTGCGAACCCGCCTGTTGCCCGTTTTACAGATTCCGCCTTTGTGTTGTTTTTCACCACTGGAGCTCTCCGACGGCGTCAGCCCCAGATAGCTCATCAACTCCCGCGGGGTCGCAAAACGGCCAAAATCAAAAATCTCCGTCAGCAGCGATATTGCCGACAGGGTATCGATGCCATGATGACATCGCAATATGCCCACGATCCGGCGATAGGGTTCGCTGTGGGCTAACCGGCTCACCTCTTGGTCCAACTGGTCCAGGCGGTGGCCGCAATAGGTCAGCTCTTCCAGATAATGCACATAGACCTCCTGCAACAGGGATTGCTCCATCCGCAGACCGGATAACCATGTAATATATTTCTGGGTCCATGCCCGACCCTCGGTGTAGATGTACCCCTGTCGTGTCAGAAACTTCGTCACCCGTTGCCGAATTCGGCCCAGATTGTCCATCGCCGTTTCCCGCTGACGAGTCAATTCCCGGGCGGCCTCCTGCTCGACATTCGGCGGCTGCACCTCCGTCAGTAAGCCATTCTTAAACAGCAAGGCCAACTTTCTGGCGTCCCGGCGATCCGTTTTAATCCGTTCACCCGGCTTGCGGGGAACCAGCGACGGGGCAATGACCGCGCATTGACACCCGTAACTCTCAATCCGCCGCTGCAGGGTAAAGCCGCAAACCCCGGCCTCATAACAAAACCGGATGTCGCCGGGAGACTTCCTTTGAATCTGCTTGACCAGCCTGCCAATCTCCCGGGCTTGATTGAGAATCGTCATCTCCACAAGCTCCTCCTGGCCGGGATACAAAATGGCAATTTTATGGTCTTTTTTATGGGTGTCCATACCAACATACGTTATACTGTTCTTCACGACCGGGCCTTTCCTTTGTATGCGGCGCTGTGGCCGCAAGGTCATAATCCGCGATAAACGGTGGGTACACACCGCCGAGTCATATAAGCTTTATCGGCTTAGTCTAACGTTACAATCGCAAAGACCGGTCGTTCCATATTTTCTACGGATTAGAAGCTTTGGCTACGTTGGGGGGAAAATCCTGTCGCTTGCGATTTGGGCTGCTGTAATTAATTAGGGCAACCACGGGGGGATTGCCCCTACAAAATGAGGGCGGACACACAGGTCACGCCCCTACGGAAGTGATCGAAATTTATGTGTCGCCCCGCTGGGGCTTGTGGGGGTGGGGATTGCTTTCCGGGCGTTTCCACGCCCGGCTATTTTATTCAATCCCTTCGGGGTTGGGGGCATTTGTGCGGGGGAGGGAGAATTTGAGACTTCAGAATAAAATGTAACCGCGGATTTCGCAGATGACACGAATTAAGAGGGGATAAAAAGACGATTTGACATTTTAGATTTGGGGATTTCAGAATGTCGATTTTATGGTCTTTTTTATGGGTGTCCATACCAACATACGTTATACTGTTCTTCACGACCGGGCCT
>JBDKVE010000359.1:0-28681 GCA_039679345.1 Anaerohalosphaeraceae bacterium | reverse complement strand
ACGGTGAGCAATCCATTTTCCAGATAGACGGTGCCTTTTTCAAAAGGAACCTGCGATTGTGCCTCGACCTGAATGGCAAGCTGCCCTTTTACCTCATCCGGAAGGCGGCGAATCAGAATCTCGCCATAGTAGAGGGGATTAGTGGAAGCCAGTGGGATATCGATTTTCACCGGGTAATGGTGCAGGCTCCGAATCGACACGCTGACCTGCTGTTTCGGCTCTTCAAAAGGCATCTGTTCGCCCGCTAAAATCAAAACCTCACCGGCCAGGCCGCAATAACGTGATACTTTTACGAAAGACATGCCGCCCGAAGCGACAAGAACCGGAAAATCCGCCTCTACCTGAAATTTATTTTCGAGAGTTTCATCTTCCAGCATCACCCGCAAAACAACCAGTTGCTGTCTGCGAACAAACCGATTCTGAATCATCGCAATACGCTGGGAAGCCGTCTTCCAGACCTCCGAGGTCAAGGCAAAAGGAGCAAAAAGATAATGAATATGATCCTCGATGACTTTCGAAAACAGCATCGAATCAATCGTTTCTCCCCACTGGATGATACGACTGAGATACTGCCGTGCAGCAGCAGTGTGCAGGTAGGTTTTCATGAACTGAGACAGGGCGATTTTTGCCGGAAGATATTCTTTCTGCGCCATAAGCCGATCAATCCTCTGCAGGCACTGACCAGCAGAGTACTCGTCAGATTTGCCCGCTTCACCGTCAGGCGATGAGTTCGCAACGTATGAATTGGATCTCGACCACAGACTATAAGACAGTATCCCTATTCCGGCCAGTATCAGAACAACCGCAAACACCTTCAACAGTCCTGGAAGACTGCCCGACCTTGCCGGCTGCCGGACCCCTGGGCACGGATTGACCACTCCCCCCGAAAGCCAAACCTGAAGCTGTTGCCCCAAAGCACCGGACGTCGCCGGCCGCTGCTCGGGTTTCTGCGCCAGGGCTTGGGTAAGAATCTGATCCAAAACAGAGTCGATATCTTTAACCCGCGAGGCCGGAACGACAGGCTCTTCCACAATCCTCCGAAGAATATCATAATATCCGCCATCCATATCCCGGGGAAAACACCCGGTCAACAGCTTATACAGAATGACACCCAGACTGTACACATCCGAAGCCGTGCCGATTTTCTGATTTTGCCCTCCGGCCTGCTCCGGTGACATATACGCCATCGTCCCGGCCGTCTCGCCATCCAGCGAAACCGAAACCACAAACGTATCCTCCTTGTAATCCGTCATCGCCAGCCCAAAATCCAGGATGTGCGGCTGGCCGTCGGCACTGACCAGGATATTGGCCGGTTTTAAATCGCGATGGACAATCCGTTTCTGATGCGCATAATCCACCGCCATGCAAATCTTGATAAAAAGCTCAATGATTTGTTTCGTCTCCAACCGATTCTGCACCACATACTGGTCCAGATGGAGCCCCTCAATGTATTCCATCGTATAATAATACCGCCCCTCATATAACCCGCTGTCGTAGATATGGGTGATATGCGGGTGGCTCAGGCGAGCGGCAAGCTGCACCTCCCGCTCAAACCGCCGCCGGGATTTTGAAGAAATAAGACAGTGCTGCGATAAAAACTTGATGGCCACCTCCCGGCGAGTGCTCAATTGCACGGCCTTCCACACAGACCCCATAGCCCCCCGCCCGATGCAGTGCATAATCTGATAGCCTTCAATCACAGGAAAGGGGACGCCCCCTGGCAAATCCGGCTGAACGGAAAACGCCTCGTGCTCCGAACCCAGAAAGATACCTTCGGGCAGTGTCCCTTGCCGGAAAGCAATCGTATAGCCATGGATGGATTTGCTTTCGCCCGGCGCAATGGAAACCTGTCCCGCCTTACCCACATGGACGACGCACTCCTGCCCGGCCTTTTCATCGGGCACAGGAAATTGTGCCACAACCGTGTTGTCGTGCTGTACTTCAATATATGCCATAAATCGTCCCTTTGCGGCAGTTACGAGTTCTTATCGGTTTCTTTCTGTTGACATATCTCACAGGCATTTTGAAACAGGCTCCGCAGCTCCGAAAGAATCCATTTTCGTTCTTTCAGCCGGAAAAACGTATAACAAAGCTGCGCATAGGGCAACCCCGTAATCCGCTGCCCATGCCGGATCAGGGCGGCGGCAATCGCGGCATAATACACCACTCCCGCCGCGTCCCGACGCGACTCTAAAATGACTTCGCCCATCATCTCCTTGGCCGCTTGCTTGATTTGCCTGAGTACCTCTATCGGTGTCCCTGTATTTAATAAAAAAGCAAGCACCGGCTCATCAGCGATAAGTCCCATCGAACGGCAGAATGGCTTGAAAAACGCCGGCAAAATCTCTGCTATTGTCTTGTCCATTGGCAGGTTTTGCGACAACAACTGCTCCAGATACGCAGCTTTGTTTCGTGGCCCTTGCTGAACAGCCTCCTCTGAACCAATCCGCATCAATTGACTCAGTTGCAGCGGATTCCATGTATACAACGTCTTTTTATTCATCCAATGTCCATTCGATTTCTTCGCCTTACCGGCCGGAGTCTTGTCTCCACATTACTGCGCACCACAGCCTGCTATCCTGCGCAGCCGGATTCAAACAAACTAAATAATTCCTTAATCTCCGCTTCCACACTCGAATTATCCTGAGCATATTGACTCAAATGTTCCTCCAGAATCCGCCGAAAACATCGTTTGACCGTAATAATCATATTGGACGCCCTGTCCTGGCCGGCAATCTGAAATTCGTCGCAAAGTGATTTCAGGCCAACCGGCGGCGTCTGATTCCGTATCGGTGACAAAGTATGAGCCTCAAACAGCTTCCAGTGAAGCTGCTTTCCGGACAGTTCGCAAAATGCCTGTGTCTGCTGAATCACCGCCTCAATCAAATCCACAGCCCAGATGTAGCCAAAAAGCTGCTCGGGAGATTGCGCGTGTACCGATTCTGGCAATTGCGATAAGGTCTCCACGGGAATTTGAAAGGATTGCATCTGGGGCCGACGGCACTCGGCGGTTTCCTTTCGGTAGGTATCGGACAAATAACATCGCAGCGCCGTCAGCAGAAAATTCCGAAACCGCCCCTTGCTGCGATCCGCACGCCCCAGCAAATTACGGCTTAACACCACCTCACAAAAGAAGCTCTGTGTCAAATCCTTGGCCTTCTCGGAATCATAATTATGCTGACACAGATAGAAATAAACCGGCTTCCAGTATTTGCGGATAAGATTGTCGATAATAACCCCCCGTCGCTTTGCATCCGACAGGCGATACTGGAAAATCTGGGTCCATTCCGTGGTTTCAAAGCGGTTATGGCTGCCGCCGATTGCTGTATCGTCCCGGAATTTTGACATAAAGCTCCTGAAAACAGGTTTCATTTATTGCCATAAGTATAGCCGATATGTCTGTTTTTATCAATAGCCTGACGAATTTATATGGCTAAATCCCATATCTATACTGATCCTACTTGAAATTTTCCGGTTCTTCGCGGCTAAGTACAGCAGCTTCAACCACTTGCTTCTTTTGCTCGCGGAATATTCATACCCGTTGGGTATATATCGCCTATGTCGAGATACCGGGCAGGGATATTGCGGTCGTATTTTTATCAGAAATGAAAAATAATATTTATGTTGCGCAGGAATTCCGGCCGGCCTCCGCAGTTATAGGTGAGCAGCAAGAAAACCCGTAAAACTAAATCAAAGTAAGGAGTATTTATGAAAAACAAATGTATCTTCCAGACCGCGGTAGTGGTGATGTTGATGAATCTGTCCTGTTCGGCCCTGGCACTGATTATCGAACCGGACAACTATTCGGATAGAACCGAGTTAAGCCAGGTCAGTCCGGGCGTGACAGTATCCGTAACGACCTCGGATAACCAGATTGTCGATATCTGGCCGGTGACGGCCGATGTGGATTCAATGGGATATGCCCCGACCGGCAGCATGGTTTTCAGCCACGTCCACATCCCCTTCTGGAACACCGACAGACGGCTGCGGGTGGACTTCAGCGCCCCCGTATCGTCCATCAGTCTGATGGCGGCAGGGACGGATTATTTTGACTATGCCTGTCAGGGTTGGCTCAATGTCTATGACAGCCATTTTAATTTGCTGGATAGCTATCAGACATCGCCTCTGCGGGAATATCAGGTTGAAACGATGCAGATTGATCGGGCCGCGGGGGATATTTCCTATGCCATCGCCTACACCACCGGCGACAACCCATTCGGCCGACTGGACCGGCTGGAGTTTTCAGTGCCCGAGCCGGCCACCCTCAGCCTGCTGATGCTCGGATTTGCCGCGACCCTGCGACGACCCGGTCGCAAAGCAAACTGAGGCGGCAGAAGAAGGCAATGAGTGTAAAAAATCGAACAAGGGGAAACGCCCGCATCGTGCGGGCACTTAATGCGAGCGACGCTTTCCGGCGTCGCTCCTTTTCTTTCCACAGTGAATCCGGCAGCCCGAAAGGCAAGCAACGGGATTTTTCGTCTCAAATTTCAAATTCCGTTATCGCTCATTATCAAATCTGAAATATCAAATTTCAAATCCTGTCCCACGTTTGTCATTCCCGCGCAGGCGGGAACCCAGTTATTCTCCAAACCATGAACTACGAACTTTTCCAATTTGTTTCGTATTTCGTGCTTCGGATTTCGAATTTATCCCTTCCTGTATCCTTGTATCCATGTATCCTTATATTACCGTCCCCTGCATACTTGCATACCTGCATACGTGTATACCTGAATTGAATTTCTCAATTCTTCATTCTCAATTCTCAATTCCCTCAATTTCCCTCCATCCACCGCCCCGCAAACAACGTCCAGTCCGCCAGATCCACCACGCCGGAGGCATCCAAATCCGCCCCCGCACAATCATTCGACCCCGCACACTGGTCCATCAGCCACCGCCCCACAAAATGCCCCAAATCCTCCACCCCCACCCCATCCGGACAGATAAAATCACCCCGCCGTCCCAATTCCCACGCCAGCCTCGGATAATCCACCCCATCCGCACACATCTGCCAGTAATCATTAGCCTCATTACCCGCCTCACCCCCACAAGCCCCAGCCGGGGCGACACAAAAATTCGATCCTTTCCGTAGGGCGCGGACCTGTGTGTCCGCCCTTTCTTACACCTTGTGCATTTCGTTGTAGGGGCAACCCTCTGTGGTTGCCCATCGTTACCCCGTGCCTGCCCAAATTTCCGTGGGTGCGACCCGCGATCTCCCATTTTCTCATAGGGTTGCCCCGCCCAACAGCGCCTTATTTCGCTTTATTTTCAAAAAGCGGAAGCAGTTCGGCTTTCTTGCCTGAAGGGATATAATCAGCAGGAATCTTGCCAAGTGCATCTTTGCTATCACACTGAGCCCCGCCCTCTATCAAACGCTGAATTATTGCCGCATCGCCTTTGGCAGCAGCATAGTGCAATGGGGTCTTTTTCTTCGCATCAGCCAGATTGACATCGGCCCTCTGTTCAATGAAGAAGTAAATCAATTCGGGAGCATGTGGCTTTATAGTGCTAAAAGATGGTGTAATGCAGCGATTGAGAGGGGATTGGCCATTGTTATCGACCCAATTAATATCCGCGCCATACTGAATCGCAAGTTTTCCAACTTCCAGGGAACCCAAATCTGCAGCAACATGCAGGATACTATCGCCTGAATTATTTCTCGCTGTAATATCCGCTCCGGATTGAAGTGCAATCTTGAGATTGTCAATAACGCCCGCCTCTAAATCATGGCCGGAACGACGCAGTAAAAACCAGGGGACTTGTCCGCTGCTGTTTTTCTGGTTCACGTCAAGTCCATGTTCAATAAGAATTCGAACGGTCTCAGCCCCTTCGGCTTCAGACATTACCACATGCAGAGCATTATTGCCGTTATTATCCATCGCATTAATATCGGCTCCTCGGTCAAGCAGATACACCACCATATCATCTTTGCCCCATATACAGGCACTTAAAAGCGGTGTTCTGCCTGATTTATCACGTGTCTCAATATTGGCACCTGCCGATATTAATTTATGAATCCTGTCCTGATTTCCAATTTGCGCAGTATAATTGATTAAAGTATCCCCGCTGCGATCCGTCATATCCAACTTGGCCCCCAGAAAGATCAAGGTTTTCATCATACAGACATTCCCTGCTTGACATGCAATCCAGGTAGGGGTTGTCTGGTTTTCAACATCTCTCAAATTTACATCCGCACCTTTAGAGACCATGTATTCCACCATATCAATGTCATCGGTGCCCGCAAGGTAATGCAGCACGCCCCACCCGGCTTTTTCTCCTGCGGTGTGCATCATCTCTACGCCATTGATCTTCCAAAAAGTCGCGTTCTCGTCCAATTGGTTTATATCAGCCCCATCTCCAAGAAGCAGACAGACCATTTCTTTGTTACCGGTCATCGCAGCATACATCAACGGAAGCAATCCATTTCCATCAGGTTTACTAACAAGCGTTTTATCCTTATCAATCATCGTCTTGGCAAACTCAGCCTTTCCCATAATCACTGCCTGATGGAAAGGCTTGTCGGACATGGAAGCAAATATCTGAACATATTTCTCGCGCTGCTGTATACCTCGCATTCGAACGTCTTCGACAGCTTTTTCGCTTAGTTCTTTTTCTTCGACTGCTTGTTTAGACAAAGACTCAGATGCCACGGACTGCTGATACTTTTCTAATAACTGTACACTGCGAAGATGATTCTTCATTTTGGCTAAATCCCCGGCCGTCTGTCCCATTTTATTCTTGACCGCCGGATCTATACCAGCTCTCAGCAAAACAGCAACAACTTCATCATGGCCCTGATAAGCGGCATAATGCAGGGCGGTATGGCTCTGCGTATCTCTGGCATTCACATTGGCGTTCAACTCGATCAGCTTTTCCACCATCTTAACACTGCCCTTTTGTGCTGCCAGACTGAGAGCGGTTGAACCATTATTATAATTGGAATGAACATGTTCGATTTGCTTGCCACCTTCAGCCAGTCTTCCCAATTACCCAATCTGATCATAATATACCGCATCAATAATACATGCATCTTTTTTATAAGGAAACATCAATGCAATCTTTTGTTCTTGATCATATCGTGCCGCATCCAGGGGATTTCTTTCATAAATATCATAGATAGCAACAGAAGCCCCGGCTTCAAGAAGCAACTGAACTGTTTTGGGATTTCCCAACTCAGCGGCAATATGCAATGCTGTCCCTCCCTTGTCTGTACGCAGATTAACATCCGCACCTTTCTCGATGAGAAGTTTTATCAAGTCAATGCAATCTTCCATGCGTTCTTCGCTAACACTTGCGAGGGCTGCTTTCCCAAAACTGTTGCGCGCATTGATATCAGCTCCGTATTCCAGCAACATTTGGGTAATAACCACCTCCCGTTTTTCTCCGGACGCCCTATTCATGAAATAATTTGCCATCGTATTCAATGGGGTATTCCCTGACTTGTCACGAGCATGTACATCCGCCCCATGTTCAAGCAGATACTTGACATTCTCAACACGGTCATACCGGACAGCCCAATGCAGCGGTGTTTCACCATGATTGTTTACTGCATGGACATCCAGACCGCCGGAAATCAATTGTTCCAGCGGATACTCGGTGGACGCTGCGGCATAATGTAAAAGGGCATTGTTGTCTAAATCCGTCCCTTTGATACCACCACCCTGCAGAAGATGCTCTTGGAGCTGTTTCCAATCCAGCTTGGGTGCAAATCCATCTCTAACAAGAAATGCCGCCCATGCCGCAGGCTGAATACGTTCTTTGGCTTCTCGGTCTGATTTATGAATATAGTTCAGAATCAGCGGTGACACCTGACCCGAGTCTCGCTCAAGCAAAGTTCCCCCATAGCCTGGTGTGGCATAGAGATAGGCCCCCTTGGCTATCAGCATTTTAACCATCTCAAGATTATTATTTTCAACTGCGCTAATCAACGGACTACGGCCTAATTCATCCCTCAACTCGATATCAATGTCTTTTTCTAATAAATAGTTAAGCATTGAAGTACTGCCCATGTCCACAGCAATATGGAGCAGACTGCCGCACTTTTTGGGACCTATAAGGTATCGACCGTTTAACGATTCTCCTTTTTGAACCAGCATATCAAGAAGTTCAGTATTATTCGATTCAACTGCTATACATAGAAGATGTCTTCTGCTGGAATCAGCGATATCCACCGACGCACCCCCGGAAATAAGAAGGGATGCCATCTCATTCTTTTTCATGGAAGCCGCCCACATCAGAACCGGCATCGTGACATCTTTGAATTCAGCCCCCTCTCCCGCCGAGAAGGCATCCACCTTGGCCCCAGTGTCGATCAGCAATTCGACGGCCTGTGAATTGGCGTTACGAACCGCATAATACAGGGGTAAAATCCCCTGCGCATTGGCTGCGTTAACATCTGCCCCATCTTGAATGTATTTTTGAATCTGAAGGATCTGATTGGCTTTACAGGCTTGAATCAGGTTTTGTGTCGCAGATACATTGTCCCCACGAACTACGCCCAAAAATACAAACAGAACACCCACGATACATGCTTGTGTTTTCATCGTCGCTCCCTAAATACAATTAATAAGAATCCTTTTGCTGCTCCACCGTGTTTTAAACAATACCGATTTTTCAGATGCGAATATATCTTACATTCTCCCTCTGAAATTACAAATCCAAATCACCAAATTTTTTAGTCTATATTTCGTTCTCCTTCATACTTTCATACATGTATTTGTGTATTCATATATCCTTGTATTTAAAACTCTTAATAAAACAGCCAATCATTCTCTTTATTTCTCAATTCTAAATCTCAATTTTCAATTCGCCCCCGTATCCTTGTATTCCTACATACCCATATTCCTGCCCTCTGTATCCGTGTATTCATGTATTCTTATATTCTTTTTTATAATATTTCTGATTTTGTTAGCAACTTTTCCTCCTCATCCGACATATATATAGGGCCTGCTCTGAAAAGACAGGCAGAAGGAATAAAGGGGATAGAAAAAAGGAGGGATAACGTGATAACCACCAAAACTCAAATCAAACCCAAGCATACATACTTATATACCTACACACCTATATACCTTCATCCTGTAAATTCCGTTAATCCTGTCAAAAATAATAATTTCTCTTATCCCTCTGTGTCCTCGATGGCAAAAAACATGTTTTTGCAAAACAAAGCCAATTTGATCCGTCGCGCCTATGTAGAATCACGTCACGCCGTGCACCCTCGCGGAACAAAAGCAGGCCGTGCCTGCCAATTTTAATTGCTTACCCGATACGCCCGATGTATCATAAATTCTTGACAACCGGCATCCGGAGTTTGGTAAATGCAAATTGAGCTTCATTACGGGCAGACGACCCTGCCGCTGAGGATACCCGAGGCGAACTGTGCGGGCTTGATTATTCCCCGTCAGGAGCAGGCCCACCCCGGCCGGAATCGGGAACTCCTGTCGGCCGCGATCCAGACAAGCCAGGCCGTATTTCAGAATCACATCCGCGCCAGGCGGCTTTGCGTCCTGCTGCCGGACGCGACGCGGGATCTGCCGGTTGCCGATTGCCTTACTGCCATCGCCTGCCAGCTTCAGGAGGCGGCATCCATCCGGTTCATCCTCTGCACCGGCACCCACCCGGCCAAAACCCAGAGCAACCTCGCGCTGTGTGATGAGGTCCGTCAAATCTGCCGGGCCGCCGGCCTGCGCGGCTGCGACATCCTGATTCACGATTGCCAGGACGCCGACTTCATCGACGCCGGCACCACCCAGCGCGACACCGCGATTCGTTATAACGCCGCCATCCGCGATGGGGAGATATTCCTCGTTCTCAGCGACGTCAAGCCGCACTACTTTGCAGGCTATTCCAACCCGGTCAAGAATTTCGTGCCGGGCATTTGCGACTACGAAACCGCCCGCGGCAATCACAGCCTGACGCTCGATGCCGCCAGCGGCTTTTGTGCCCATCCCTATCACCCAAACCCCGCCCGGCAAAGTCAGCCGCTTGCCGCCGACCAGGTCGAGGCGATGGACAAAATCGTGCAGGGCCGGCCTGTCTATGCATTAACCACCATCAGCTCGCATCGGGCCATTCAATGGGCGGCATTCGACCCCATCCGAGAAGTCTGTGCCAAAGCCTTCGTTCAGGCCGACCAATGGAATCTGCACACGGTTCGCCCCGTCGAACGTCTGATTGTCAGCCCCGGCGGACATCCCAACGACATGGATATGTACATCGCCCAGCGGGCACTGGAGCTGACCGAACAGGCCGTAAGCGACGGCGGCGAAATCCTGTTTTGCGCCGCCTGTCAGCACGGTATCGGCCCGGCCAATTCGATGGACCATTTCTGGAACCTGCTGGTGCTGCCCCTCGAGGACATCTATCAATCTATTGAAGGCCAGTATAAGATGTTCAGTCACAAGCCCTACCGCTTTGCCAAACTCATCCAGCGGCTTCGGCAACTATGCGTCTATTCCGAATTGCCTGACGACCAGATTCAGGCCGCCCACATGCAGCCGACACATAACCCACAGCAAGTCGTTGACGGCTGGCTGCGGGAAAACCCCGATGTCCAAATCCTGGTCGTCGATGGCGCCAATAAAGTCGGCATTAAAAAAACCTAATTCCCATCCTGTTATAGAGTCTGTCTATCCCATCTGTCTATTCCTCTCCTCTTGACAGATTGTTTGAATTCTGTTAAATAGGTCGCTTTTTATATGTATTGAGGAACACCCAAATGCCTAATGGACATAAACTGGCCTTGCAGACGCTTGCAAGGTTTTCTTTATATACTCTCGGGATGCTGGCCGGATTGGCATCCCTTCCTCACCTGCTCGAGCCGGGCGACTTTATTCTGTTCTATGAGAACGGCCCGGTCGAATGGCTGCAATTTGGTCTAATGGGCCAGGCCGCCGTAACATTTGCCCTTGGCGCCTGGCGTGAACCGCCAATGCGCTGCCTGTTTGCGGAATTCGCCGTTGTTTCCGCAATTGCCACAATTCGCGAGATGGACGGCATTTTTGATCGAATACCGGTCATCCGATGGGAAATGCCCGCAGCGGCGTTGCTGGTCTTTGCCATCTGGTATGGCTGGCGTCACAGAGCCACTCTTGGCCCGCAAGCCGATTATTTCGTCCGCACCGCACCATTTGGCGTCTTATGGGCGGGATTTATTGTGATTGCCCTGATCGCCCAACTGGTCGGCAACGGCCACTTTCTTGAATTGGTTATGGGCGATGATTACCATCGTGATTACAAGCGAGTCATTGAGGAAATCACCGAACTGTTCGGCTACCTGATATTTCTGCTGGGGGCAGTTGAAACCGTGCTTTTTGACGACAAAACCCACCGAAACTCAATCCATTTGGGCAATGGAAATCAATAGTGTCACGCCAGCGGCCTTCCATTATTGCTCTTCCATAGGGAAAATTTCTCTTGAAATAGAATGCTTATCGGACTATAATATTAAATGGTTTAAAGACAGGAGATAGGGGTAAAACCATTCAACAGGAGTGGAAAGGTGAAACCATACGGATTGGCTAGAGAGAGCAATACTGACGGTGGCACGTTTCAAATTGATTTCTTACACTGCATTCATCCTTGTAACAGCCATACCACCGCCATTGACATCCCGAGATTCTGCATCGACGGAATATAAATAGATGACCCCCACGACCCCGACTGCAAGCAATGCGTTCATGGTCATCCCTTCTTGATAATAGAACAAACAATAAAAGTCATTACGCTGTGTGATGGCTTGAAAATAATAGTACTGTTTATCGGAGGAGCTATTATGAAGAAGTATTGTATACTTTTGGCCTTGGTATGTGTACTTCTGACGATGTTGTGTCCAGCAGAGGTCATCCGAACCACGGAGTTTGGTCAGGGGGCCGACACCTATGTGACCAATGATTACAACAGCCAGGGACCGGATACCAAACTGGGTACCGAGATAAGGATGCGAGCATGGCGCCAATTGGCCGATATGCGGTGCAAAATTGCATACATTCGATTTGACATCACTGACGTGGCCGGCAATCTGAGCGGTGCGATGCTGAAGTTAGCCTACACATCCATGAAAGGCAGCGCCAGTACCATCAGTGTTTATGGCATCAATGACGGTCCCAATGATTTCTGGATCGAAAGCGGAACCGGCGGGATAACGTATAACACCGCCGCGGGTTTGATTCCCAACCCCCCCCACCACTGCCGGTAATTACGGTGTTGATCTTACCGAGGCAACACTGCTGGGAACGTTCACCAGCATTGCGGCCGCCACTCTGCCTCAATCGGTCACTACCGATCCGGCTACGCTGAACCTTGAAGCCTTTTTGAAAGCCGACACCAACAACCTGGTCACATTCTTCTTTATCGGCCCCAATGATGAAGATGAAATTGCCACCAAGGAGCATACCACGTATGATCCGCCGACACTCATCATGCCCAACGCGGTCGAAGGCGGCCCGGCTAATCCCATCCCTGCTGACGGCAGCACGATTACCAATCTGAATCTATCGGAGTTGTGCTGGGAAAACTACGCCATTAATCGTGCCAAGCTGTGGTTTGGGGCGGCTGATGCCAACGATATCGATTATCAAACCAAGCTGACTCCCATTGCAACACTTGACATCACCAGCGAAGGACAGACAACCTGTTCTCCAATTCCTGGGGAGTATTTGCCGCTGAACGTCCCGGCAACCTACACATGGGCGGTTGAGGGGTATGCTTATCCGCCGGAAGACCCCAATCATTACGGCGAACCGAATATGCTGTTTGCAACCATGGTGTGGAAATTCTATACCTCCGCCGTTCCAATCGTCAAGAGCGATCCGGCGGATCAGTACAAGTTTGCGGGGGAAACGGCAACCTTCACCGTCACGTTTGAATCCCTGACTAATCTGACCGGAGTCACATGGTATCTGGACAGTACAGCAGTCAATCCCGCTGATCCGGATGTTAACATTACCACCACAGCGCTGGGGAACAAGCAATATTCGAGCACACTGACTAGCAGCAATGCCGCACTTGCCGATGACGGAGGATATACGTGTGTCGCTCAAAATAGCGGGGGCAAGTCCGATCCAACAAGCGTGGCATACCTGGTTATCAAGCGAAAGCTGGCACACTGGGCTTTCGATGATAATGCCAATGATGCAACGGGAGTTTACACCGGCACGGCCTTTGGTGAGCCGGTCTATACCGCCGGCAAACTGGGGCAAGCGCTGGTATTTGACGGCGTTGACGATTATGTGAAACTGCCTGAAGGCTTTGCCAATTTCCGTGCAGGCCTGACATTTACAGTCTGGGCCAACCCCTCGGCGGCCAATAGCTGGGCACGCTTCTTTGATTTCGGTAATGGCGAGGGAGTTAATAATGTTTTTGTCACCCGCAATGGGACCACCACCAATCTGACATTGAACACCTATAACGGAACTGTCACCGCCAATACTGTTCTGGTTCTGAATGAATGGCAGTTTTTTGCAGTCACGATGACCGAAGCAGGCGATGTGACTATTTACAAAAACGGACTGTCGGTTCAGACCGGAACTCTGGGCGTTCCCACCGCGATTACCCGCACCAGTAACTTTATCGGCGAAAGCAACTGGGCGACCGATATTTTGTATGCCGGGATGATGGATGAGATGCAAATTTACAACTATGCACTGGATGCCGACACTCTGGCAACGATGTATTCGGACATCGCCGGAACCTACTGTCGTAACCGACCGGAATTGGACTGGAGCGGCAACTGCGTGGTGGATCTGGCCGATTTTGTCCAGTGGGCCAACGTCTGGCTGGAATGCGGACTCTGGCCGGCATCGGCGTGTAATGAACTCTAACCCCTAATTCAGCAAACTCACAGCAGACAGGCGGGCAGCTAAACGACTGCCCGCCTTTATTACCGGTTGTTGATTCATAGCTCAATAGGCCCACTAAAATATTTTAAATTTATCTTGACTTTTACCCCTTCATTTTGGCAGAATAGATAGAAATATTATGAATACTGCATATTGTTCCAATTCGTTCAGAGCTGACAGCGGCAAGGCCGCGGCAATCGTGCTGCGCACTAAGTCGCTGGTACTTGCCACAGTCATGGCTATTTCACACGGGAGAAAACCGCTCTGATATTAGGACAATAAAGCAATCGAAATCAAAAAAGGCCTTTCAGAGCGAGACAGTTCTGAAAGGCCTTTTTCTTTTACTGGAATGAAAACTATGAACAGCACAATCAAGAACACAGCAATGGCAAACAGTCGAACCCATGTTTTGAAAAACGGCGACGTCCTGCTGGTCCGCCCGGCGGTACGAGAAGACACTGCGGAGGTCATGGAGTTCTTTGCGTCTGCATTTGCACAGGACTCTGAGATGCTGGCGATTTATGATGAGTCGCCGGAGTCGTTTACGATGGAAGCCCTGTGGCGACGTCTGAGCCGCTACCAGACGGCCAACAGCGGCATACTGCTGACAGCGTGGCTGGACGATAAGGTCATCGGCATCGCAGAGATATCCTGCGATATGCAGGCTGCGGGGGCATACTCCGGGCGCGTGGGCGTCTGTGTCCTGACAGAGTATCGCGGGGTGGGCATCGGCAGCGCGCTGATGTATTCCCTGATTGGCTGGGCCAGGAACCATCCGACGCTGGAGATGCTGACCTTGAGCGTGCCGGCCGACAACCGGATTGCGCGGCTGCTGTATGAAAAGACCGGCTTTCAGGAAGAAGGACGGCTGACCAAGGCCACCCAATCCGCAAACGGCCAGTTTATCGATGCGATTATGATGTATAAGTTCGTGAAATGAGGCACAGAAAGGAATTTTTTGCCATAAAACAGGCTTTTGTGTATAATACGTAAAGTGACAGGATAAATCCTGTTTTGTTGCGTATTAGATATTGAATATACTGTTTTTGGCGGGGTTTTATGCTGCAGATGCGAACCGCGAGTCATTATTGCTTTTATGCGTCGTGGCTGGCTTGCCTTGTATTCGGTCTGTTTGTTATTCAGACCGAGGGGGCAATTGTTGCATACTGGCGTTTTGAAGAAGGACCGCCCGGAGATGTTATCCCTACGCTATTTGGAGCCCTCGACAGTTCCGGCAACGGAAATCACCTTGATCCCGGTACCGCCGGTGGGCAGATGGGGTTTCGGTATGTAGCTGAAACCGCCTATAACCCGATCTGCCAAACCTCTGCGACCAATTCTTGGAGCATAAAAAACACGGGGGGCTCGCCCTCTCTTCAGACACGATCCAAAACGACATCACAAGGGCCGGGAAGCTATCCGACAGGCATTGATATCGAGGCGATTACCCCCTCGCAGTTTACCATCGAAGCCTTTTTCAAGCCGGAAAACAACGGGTACCGTACGATTGTCGGACGCGATGCCAAAGGGGTAATCAGCACGGATTCCAACCTGGCCGCCCTGTATTTTCAAATCTGCCCTGATCAGAGCGTAGTGATTGCCTTAGCGGATGTGTCGGGCTATTTTCATCGGGCCGGTTCGTCGGCGGGGATGATCCGAGGCTTCGATTGGAGTACAGACCCTGATGGAAAAACAGGACGATGGTATTACATGGCCGCGGTGAGCGATGGTTCGACGCTGAAGCTTTATCTGGCCGATATCAGCGCGGGGACAGATCCGTTTCTGGTGGCGCAGACGGATATGACCCTCAGCGACAGTCCCAATCGGTCGCTGACAAAGGGAACGATCAGCGGCAGCGACTGGCATACCGGCGCCTGGTCAGTTGGACGTGGCATGTATGGCGGTGCGCGAACGGACCGCGCTTACGGATTCATCGACGAAGTCCGGATTTCCGATACGGCACTGTCGAAGGACCAGTTCCTGATAATGCCCAAGCCCACGATGGACAACAATCCCATCCTGGATGCGGCGGACCCGCATATCCTGCTGGTTGATGAGACAGCCTGGATCTACCCGACCAGCGGACATTACCGGCGCTTTTATGCTTATTCCTCATCGAATCTGGTCAACTGGCAGTCGTATAGTGCAATTTTGAATTTTGACCAGATTTCCTGGATACCCGCAGGCAAACACGCCTGGGCTCCAGCCATGATTCGCAAAAACGGATGGTATTATTTTTATTATTCAGTCGGGCCCAAACCTTCGCATATCGGCGTGGCCAGCGGTTTATCGCCGACCGGACCGTTTACGGATAAAGGCTCGGCGTTGCTTTCCGACAATAACGCGGCGAATTTTGAGGCCATTGATCCGATGGTCTTTACCGATCCGGCCTCGGGCATTTCATATTTGTATGCGGGGGGAAGTGCAGGTTCGCGTCTGCGGGTCTTTGAACTCAACAGCAACATGATGAGTTTTGCCCGTGAGATTGCCATCACCAATCCGCCCTACTTTACCGAAGGTGTGTTTATGCACTATCGCAACGGGGTCTATTACCTGTCCTACAGCAACGGAAGCTGGAATAACGACACGTATTCAGTACATTACTGCACGTCAAGTACACCTTACGGACCATGGACCTACCGCGGCAAAATTCTGTCCAGTGAAGGCTGGTTTAAGGGGCCGGGACATCATTCCTTTGTGCATAATGCCGCAATGGATGAATGGTATATCGTGTATCACCGCTGGAACGAGCGTCTGGACAGCGGCCCCTATTCCGGGTCGCGTTCGGTGGCGATTGAGAAGATTACGTATGAGGGGGATGCGATCCAGACCATTATGCAGACCGATACGGGAGTCGGGCCAGTCTGGGTGGGAACTCATCTTCGGTCGGACTTTAATCACGACAATCAAGTTGATCTGTCGGACCTGCTGACACTGGTTAATTCCTGGCTGACCGCCAATACGACGGCTGACATGGCCCCTGTTGGAGGGGATGGCATCGTCGGACTGGAAGACCTGAGTTTCTTTGCCACCCAGTGGTTGAAAACGCTCTGAATCAACACATCAAAACGACTCTCCAACCGCTGTCATGAAAATTCAAATCACCAGTATGAATACACGATTGGATCGGCATACGCACCAAAGACATTTTTTGAATAGTGCTTGTCCATATCCCGCACCGGTTTAAATGAGACGGAACCATCCATCTTCCCCAAATTGCCTGAGCCGTTTGGCGCGATTTCCTGCGGGTTATCTCTTATTTCTCCATAGAGCGGTCCCTGACTGGAATGAGCAATAAAGGTTTTATACTGGGTTTCACTCTGGCTGACTTTGCACGCCAGCAGCGGCAGGTAACCGGGGTCTGTTAAACGATAGGGACTTTTCCATTTCAGTGCAGCCGTACCGGGATCAGGCCAGGCTTCCGCAAAATGCCCGCCGAAATAATTATATCCGATCCAATAGGCCGGCCAATTATTGGTACGGTTCCAGCTTGGGATAAACGGCTCGCCGGTCCACTCGGAATCTTCCTGTATATGCATGGGAATACTGTTGCACATCATGGTCTTCGTATCCTTGAGGTATTGCGACAGCGGGATAAACGAGGTTTCATGCATATAATCAAGCTGGCTCCAGCCCTTTCCCTTTTCGTATGCCTTGAAATTATTCCCCATCGCCCCGAGAGGCAATTTGCCGCCACCGGTTTCCGTTCCGTAAACCATTAAGGCCGTCACAGCATCCTTGATACGTGCAGCACACATTGTTCTTTTGGCGATATGTTTAGCCCGGCTCAATGCAGGTACCACAATTGCCAGTAATAATGCGATAATCGCTATTACAACGAGCAGTTCGATAAGCGTAAAAGCGCTATTCCTTTGCTTATACATACACGTTCCTTTCGCAATAATTTATTACTGTATCCAGCCGGGGCACAGAAGGTGTCGAAGGCAATCTCGACACCTTCTGTCCGCATATTCTGTAATTCTATTCAGTTTCCCAATTATCTGCGTCTGAGCATGCCAATCGCACCCAAACCCAGCAGCAGCATCGTTGCCGGTTCTGGAATTTGTCCAACCAGGATAACATCGTCAACAAAAAGTGCACCGGTACCATAATAGGTACTGTTTACACCGAGGGTGATCTGTTCCACGTTATCAAGGTTCATTCCAGCCACCATATTGACGGCAAAAGGAATCTCCCAAACGATGCCGTTGGGCCAACCGGTACCGGTCGGGGTTACATCACCGGGGTAACTGGCGCCCATGACTTTCTGTCCCCAGCAATCATAAAAAGTCAGAAAGACGTCGCCACCCGAACCGCCCAGAGTACCCCACGGCGCCACGCCATTGTTGAGGGGGACGGCAAACGTCATTTTGATTGCGTAATAACCCGGATATGTCAGATTGACACCATGAACATTATGGACGGCACCGTTTAAGGCCAATTTCGTCTGAGCAAAGTACGGAGAATTGGAGTTGTTCTGAATCAGCATGGATTGCCCATTCAGTACATTTTCCAGCGTCTCGCTGGTAATGTTGGAATTGGCATTCGGCACCCATACGGCACGCAACGCATCACTGTCGGCATAGCCCTCAAAATCATCCACCACCGTCTCAAAGACAGTGTTTGCCATGCAGACACAAGTCAGTACTGCCATTAGAATCACACACGTTCTCATCTTTACACCTCCTACAAAAAGTTAATAATGTATTTTCATATACAACCATGTTCTCATGATTTGATTTACTCGATTAACGTGCTCACCATCCAATTTTCACTTAGTTTCAGGATATCCTGCATATCCACAATACAATCGTGATTGACATCGCCGGCGGGTTGGCCGGAACAAACAAGGCTGCCGCTATTTGAGATGCCGAGATCATCAAAATACACCGTTCCGGGTCCATACCATTGCGATGTAAAAAAGATATCCAGCCGGCCAATACGAGCGATTTCATCGGGGGGTATCGTGCTCAGATTGATATCCCAGCGTGTCCAATCGCCTGCCTGGGGTATGCCGAAAGGAGCCGTCAGCACAGTCGTGCCGTTACGGTTCACAACATGGACCTGCATGGGTTCTTTTTTTGAGGTACACCTGAACCACAGCGTTAACGTATCATATCCGGTCCAGTCCACACCACCGGCTCCACCCAGACCAAAAGAGGCCTTGGCATAATAGGGTGAACTGCCGTTATTATACTGATATTTCATGGTTTTTGTCCCGCTGTGCACGACGGATGTATCAAGAGACAGCGTCACGTTGGGCGAAGACATCCAATCAGCAACCAATGCGGATGTGTCGATATAGGATTCAAAATCGTCGATGACTTGCGACGGACTGGAGATATGATAATCCGTCAGCCAATCCGAAGCCACCCTCTCGAAATCGTCCATCGCAACACGGCAATCTCCGGTCAGATCGCCTGTCAGATGGGCTTTGCACTCATTGACGGCAGCCCCAACCGTCAGTGTACTTTCCGGCAACAGCGTAATGGTCAGAATGGCCGACTCATAATTGAAATGAACGGCTGAAGACTTATCCACAACAGTGCCCGATTCAAAGCCCTCGGCGGAGGTCAGCAGAAAACTGGCGATACCTTTTATCTTCACTGTGCGGGTTATGGTATTGGATGTGCTGTTGGCAAAAGCCAGCACCAGCTTGTGATCGCCAATAAAACCGGTTGCAGTAATGGCCGGGTCACTCCAGGTCCTGCGCAGCACCATCGCGCCGTCCGGAATACGCGGGGCAAGCGTTTCCATCGCGTCATAGACCGGCCGAGGACTTGAATCCGTCCTCAGAAAACCGGACATGGGCGACGTTTGCCAGCTCTGATTGGCCGCTTCCCAGTAACACAGGACATTGGCTCCATTGTTAAGCAGGGTCAGCGAATTCTCATAGCACCGCTGGGCAAACTGAACCGTCTCGGTATAGCTGCTCCCATAGTCCACCCCATTATAGGTTCTCACCCCGGTCGCATATTCAGTCACGATAATCGGTTTTGCATGGGCGGGGTCAGCCTCATTGACCGCGGCTCCAAAGTAATCCCGCCACCGCATGTCAAGGTAACTCGGCAAGGCATCCGTATTGCCCCATCCCTCATCCCAGGCATGGGTGGACCAGCCCGCAAGCGCCGCCCTGCTTTCACTATCCAGAGCATTAATCCAGGACGGCCCATGATAAAGATAGGCAAGTCCCGGCCCAATAATCCCCACCTCCGTCAATCCTCTGCTGTCGAGTTCCTGACGTACCCGTTTGACGACTGTGTTGTAATCAGCGGGGGGAATATAAATGTTCCAGTCCCCTTCCGGTTCGTTGGCCAGTTCAATGTAGCTAACCTGTAATCCGCGATTCGTGAAAAAGGACACCTGGGACGCCCAAAGTTGTGCAAAATCATCAAAGTTATCGGCTTTCAGACGTCGATCGGTGCCAAGCCAGGCCGAGGGTCCACCGAACATATTGAGGATGACCTGAATATCCAGACGCTCGGCCATCTGCAGCGATGTGATAATGCTGCTGCCTCGCGTGGTCCCGTTGTATTCAGAACTGACATACGCATCCGTTTGCCCCTGCGTGGCATCCGTGGGCGGATTACTGCAACCGTCGGGGCACATGCGCATATACTTGATGTTCAGATTGGCAAACAGACTTTCTACACGCAAGTCGCCCGGCCAGACCTGAGCGCCAAACCCTGCAAACGGGTGTGAAACATCAGTTACATCAAACTCAATGTCCACCGCTTTGACCATCGTTATGGCACCCACAAATAACACTAAAATAGATGCTGATACTCTGGTACTCATGAATTTGCCGAAATATTAAAAAGGACAATCGCTCTCATAGAGCATTTCACATTTGAGCCATTCTCTTATCAGGATGGCCGCATCCGCAATATCCACCTTTCCATCACGCTGGTTGTCAATCAGGAAATCGGCACCCATACAGTAATCCGGTGCTGCACAATCCGTCCGGCCCCACTGGCTGGCCAAAATGGAAAAATCAGGCAAATGTACAAAACAGTTCTGATCGCACAGGTCGCTTCGCAGGCCGCAGACGTTGACATAGACATCATCCAGATAGACTACACCCGTACCATAATCAAGAGGCTGAAACTGGATATCAATGCGGGCTATCTCATCCAAAGCTTTTGGATTCGTCGCAAGCACGGAACGCAAATCAATATCCCAGCGTGTCCAGTCTCCCGCAGTCAAACGCGCTCCGCCATTGTAAGTATAAGATGCTTTGTTTGAGCCGCCCTTGTCAAATAAGCTGAGTTTCAGATATCCTTCAGGATCAGCCACCTTGAAATGCATGGTAAGAGTCGTATAGCCCAGGGCATTCCAGTTATAACCCAGAGGCCTGACATTTTTGGTAAACATCACTTTGGTCCACCAGGGATTGACACCGTTATTATACTGAACCTTCATGGCATGATTGCCGTTGAAGACTTCCGCATCTTCGAGTGCTATGGTACAATTGGCAGTTCCCGGGGCGACATTTAAAAGTAAATCATTGGCATCGGCATACGTCTCAAAATTATCGATAACACCGCCCAGTCCCGTGTAACTGACGCCTAAATTATCAATCTGTACGATTCCATGACCATAACTAACAGGCATCATGCCGATCCCGATGCCCCAGACATTTGCGAGGGATTCAAATTGATAGTCGATGTCGGCTCGCCAGTAGGTCCAGTCCGGCAACTGGGTTACCTTGTAAAAACGTGCAGCGCCCAGCGGTACCAGATTGGCATGCGTCATGGAATCATTCGGGTCGGGAGACGTATAGATGACGACATACATATCTTCAAGACTTTGTGAAGATGTCCCGCCTTTAACCCACATGCCGAATGTATCATACATCGACCAGTCCTGCGCTTCGGGGAAAATCGTGAAGGCTTCGGTGAAATAAGGATCGGTCCCGCACCAGTATTCATATTTCATCACCTGGTGAAAGTCATTTGAATCACTGGGGACCAGTGCAATCGTTGCATTGCCGTTGTGTTCGGTCCATGTAAAGTCGTTGGGATCGATGTACTCAAAATCCTCGACCATAACTCCAGCATGACCCAGGCCGACCAGTGTCAGAAATAGGACTGAAATGACCGCCTTCATTACACACCTGTAATCCATGTTACCTCCTCGTACAAAACTGCTTTCCAATTTTTGCCTATCCAGATACGCATGATACATCTGGTACTGTTGTGATAATGCAACAGAATCTCATACACTCAATTCACAGCGCATTTTGATTTCCGGCTTTTGCAGGTTATAGTTGCCCATGGATGCGTGACAACAAAAGCCTCGCCGTATTACAGCGACTTCTTTAGTCATCCAAATAAAACTGTCGTCAATGGCGGTGCTATTCGAGGTGTCAAATCAAGGCCGGCAAAACAATTTTAAGCCCATCCTGTGAAATTCGCATATTTTATGTCGTACACAGGGTGTACCATCGGCCGCAGTGCTTCGCCTTTCATATCCAAAAACCCTTACGCAAATATTTGCATTATTGAATTATGGCCTTTTTAAAAGATAATGTCAAGTACAATTCTTTTTCGATTTGGCTATTTCTGCTCGATTACAATCCAGGGTTTTCTGATACACAAATATATCTTTATGCAGACAAAGGCTTTATGGTATTTTGGAGGAAATTGGGAAATAAACCGGTTACGTTCAAAAAACAGATATAGATAACTTAACGCATATTTGCACGATATAAGATATTCTTAATCGTCTGCAAATAATAGCTATATAATCCGCTGCTCGAGTTCGAGTTTGACCTGATAGGCGGCGAAGACCTTGTCCTGGATGAGGGCGATGAGGTCGAGGATGTCCCGGCCAGTGGCTTTGCCGTTGTAGTTGACGATGAAACCTGCATGTTTAGGGGAGACCATCGCCCCGCCGCAGGAGTGGCCTTTGAGGCCGAGCTGTTCAATCATCGGGCCGACGAAACGGCCCTGCGGACGGCGAAAGACACTGCCGGCACTGGGGACATCCCACGGCTGCTTCTGATGGCGGAGAGTCAGGTTATCCATCATTTTTTTGTGGATGGCGCGGCTGTCCCCATGCGGCAGGACCAGTCTGGCCCGGACGACAATCCATTCAGGGCGCTGCTGAAAGATGCTTTGACGATAGCCGAAAGCAAGGTTCTGTTTTGGCAGCGTCTTGAATGACAAGTTCGTCGTATCGAAAAAAGTGACATTGTCGATTCCGTCGCTGACCGATTCGCCGAGGGTTTCGGCATTCATAAAGACCGCCCCGCCGACGGAGCCGGGAACATCGTAGAAATATTCAAGGCCGGCCAATTCGTTTTCGTATGCCGTTTCGCTGAGGATTTTGAGGGACAGCCCAGCCTCGGCAATGATGGTATTCCCCTGTACTGAACAGGCGGAAAAGGGGGCGTTAAAGATGACAAAATCGAGCTGGTCGTAATAGTCTTTGGACAGGATGACGTTGCAGCCGCCGCCGAGGATGATGCGGGGCCTGCTGCGGTCGGAAAAGACCGCAACGATATCGTCGTCCGTTTCCGGCATGAACACACGGGCGGCAACGGCTTTCACTCGGTAGGAGTTGCAGGCGGTCAAATCATAGTCATTAAAGATTTTCATCGGTCGGCCGGTTCAATCCTGAGATGCAGTCAATTAAATAATTTCATAGTCCACGACACCCAGCTTCTGCAACGACATCATCTGGTTTTTGCCGAGGGTCGCTTCAATGAGCACATCCTCACCTTCGTACTGTTCGGTCAGGTCCGTGGTATTGGCCTTCAGGAAGCCGATAAGCTTGCCCTGGCCGGGATGGAGACGGAGCCGCAGACGCACCCTGCCGCCGCGGACTTTTTCGGCAACAGCGGCCATCAGTTTGTCAAGATTCATTTTCGTGCGGGCAGAAATGGCTACCGCATCATGATGGACGGTCTGAAGCGTTTCAAAGAGCTTAATGTCACAGATGGAGTCGGACTTGTTCAGCAGGGTCAGGACCTGTTTTTCCCCGCAGCCGATTTCCTTGAGTACCAATTCAACGCTTTTAATCTGCTCGAAGACCTGCGGGCTGGAGGCATCCACCACATGCAGCAAGAGGTCCGCTCCGAGGGCCTCTTCGAGTGTCGCCTTAAATGAGGCAACCAGGTGATGCGGCAGATGGCTGACAAAACCGACCGTATCGCTGAGCAGCACCTCCACGCCGGAGTCGAGCCGCCATTTGCGGGTACGGGTATCGAGGGTGGCAAAGAGCTTGTCTTCAACATACACGCCGGCGTCGGTCAGGGCATTCATCAGGGTGCTCTTGCCGGCGTTGGTATAGCCGACTATGCAGATGGTGAAAAATTCTTTTCGCCCGTCAATCTCACGCAGCTTCCGCTGGTCGATAACTTTCAGTTCGCGTTTGAGTTCGGTGATGCGTTTGCTGACTAAGCGGCGGTCGATTTCGAGCTGCTTTTCGCCGGTGCCGCGTGTGCCGATACCGCCGACCGCACCGGCCGAGGTACTCGCCCCGCCGGTGACGGTATCCAAATGCGACCACATGCGGGTCAGGCGGGGGTAAGTGTATTCAAGCTGGGCCAGTTCCACCTGAAGCCGGGCCTGCTTGGTCTGAGCCCGCGTGGCGAAGATATCCAGAATCAGTTCGCTGCGGTCGAGGACCTTGACTTTGATGATTTTTTCGAGTTCGCGGATCTGGCCGGGGGATAAATCGTTATCGAAAATAACCACGTCGGCATTGTGCTGCTGGACTTTTTCGGCGACTTCTTTGGCCTTGCCCGAACCAATATAGGTGCCGGGGTTAATCCGGTTGAGCCGCTGCTGTATCCGGCCGGCCACAACCGCCCCCGCGGTCTGAACAAGGCTGGTTAATTCAGCAAGCGGATCAATCTTATTAATATCAACCTGACGCTCTCTCGAATAAGCGCCAACCAAAACGGCCCGCTCTTTGAGAACCTGCAACTGCTCACGAATTTTTTCCAAACTGAGATTGTACCTCCAAAAAATAAACTGACATGGTTATACCAGAAAGCAATTCATATCTCAATAGGCTGCATATTTCTAATAGATGATAAACAACAGACTATTTTGTCACATAAAAAAACCGACAGGATTTGGTTTCAATCCTGCCGGCAGCAATTGGACTTGCAGAATGTTACTTCGGCAACTGGATACCCTTGGCGGCATCTTCGGCGGCCTTTTTGGCATCCGTAGCAGCCTTGTCCGCGGCAGCCTTGGCATCTGCAGCAGCCTTTTCTGCGGCGGCTTTGGCATCCGCAGCGGCCTTCTCAACAGCAGCTTTGGCATCGGCAGCGGTCTGATCAACCGTTTTCTGGGCATCCGCAGCAGCTTTTTCAGCTTCCGGTGCGGCCTGCTGCACAGCTTTCTGGGCATCCGCAGCAGTCTGATCGACCTTGACTTCAGTCGATGTGGACGGAGTTGTCGGCTTTGTTGGTTCTTTTTTTGAACAACCAACCACCAACACAGCGACCAATGCAACCAACAACATTCTTGTAACCATACTCAATAACCTCCTGATAGAATTATCAAGCGGCTGTATCGGGGCGACACCGCCCTGATTGTCCGCATTTTCCATACACAATACTTGTTATGTCTTTTTTTTACTATATCGTATTGTCTGGAAAATACAATAAAAAAAACATTATCTCAGGCTCTGACCAGTCAGATTCCGGCCTGCAAGTTGATTTCCACCATTTACACAGGACTGGCTTCCCAGTCGTCCATGGCCGTGATTTCTCCGTTGATCCATATCCATTCGATCCGCTGATAGGCGAAACTAATCTGTTCGATGTTGGGGCCGGCGGTTTTGTTGTCGCTGATTCGGGCATTGGTCAGGCGGATCATGTAGTATAACTCATCAAGGCCCTTGTCGTTGGTACGATAAAACCGTAATTCAACCCGGGTCAGATTTTCATTGTTGACCAGAGCGGTATAAAGCAGAGGTGTCGCCTTGTCGACATACTTGGTCACAATCAGCGGCTTATGCTGACGGCGTCCGGTGGGCAGGCCGGAAGCGGCATCCGTCGGAACGAGAATTTCATGGCCAAGCCCAACGACAACACTGGTATTGGTCCGCTCTTTCGGACCGGCCGTACAACTGCCCTGAATATCGCCCTGGACCTGTCCTCTGACAGCCATGTGAATTGCGCCAACTCCGGCAACCTGTTGCTCTTTGGGATACGGCAGCCAATCCGACGGCAGGCCGGGCTGGATGTTTTTGTAGAGTTCATCCAGCGTCCGCATGGTCGGGGACGGGGTGTTATTGGGATTAAGGTCGCCGCCGGTAACGTAACAGGTTAGCAGCCCGGCAAGACAGACCAGAACCAGGGCAGCCATAAAAATCCGTGTTCTTTGATCATTCATAATTCTATCCTTTATCTTTTAAACAAATTCAGTTCAGCCAGCTTTGGGCAAATACCGCAAAGTCGGCCATATCCACTTTTTTATCCTGGCTCAGGTCGGTACCCAGTGCAGGAGCAAACTCGATGTCGCTCTGGAGCCATTGCCCGGCCAGAATCGTCAGGTCGGCGATGTCAATTTTGTTATCCGTTTGGAAGTCGCGATACTTATACTCGGGCCAGTCGAAACGGACATCATCGACCCAGAGTGTAAAACCATAACCCCAGGTATCCGCATGGATTTCAATATACTGAATTCGGCTCATATCCGGCAAACCCTGCGTGGTTCGATTCCATCCGAAATCGACAAATGGCCCATCCAGCGGGATGACGGCTTGTTTCCACTGATAATTAGCCTGATTGAGAAAATCGGCCCGATTGCCTTCTTCATAATAGGTATATTCGAAGTAGTTGCCCTCGGCATCCTTGAGGCGAATCCAGGGGCTTTCATTCTGGAAGCCATTGTTATTTTCAGCATAGAACCAGATATGCAATTGGGTTGCGTCGGACAAATCCCACAGGCCCGTATAGGTCTGGGGATAACGCAGAGCGGTATCATAGCCACCATCGGTAATGAACTTTACCGAACCAGCCCCGCCCATTGTGTTGTCCGCATCATCTTCTACAGAGGCAGCGGCACCTTCTGCCCAGGCAAACCAGTCATAGGCCGTCAGCTCGGCCAGGTCTTTGGGCATAATCCGCATGACGGGGCCGCCGAGAACAAGCTGACGGTTGAAGACGGCCGTGTCGGTCTGTCCTTTCCAGTAAGCGACACAGGCTTCGGTGATATCCAGCCAGCAATAGTCGACACCGCCGTCGTATTCGACGCGAAACAGCAGGACCCCATTGGTACCGACAACGTGCACATAGCCGAAGGGATTATCGTGCAGCGTATCGCCTGTTGGAACCGGCGGAGCAAGGCTCGAATCTATCGGCACATTGGGTAGTGTAAACAGGCCTTCACTATCGGTGGTACCCTGTGCCTTGATTTGATTGGTAATGACTTTGCCGACACCCTCGCGTTCGCAGATTTGATATATCTTGACAGTGGCGCCGTTCAGCGGACGGCCTTTATAATCCAACAGACGCAATTGAATCGTCTGCGGCAGGTTATACAGGAACTGGCCGTAGTAGCCGTGCGGGACCTTGAGCCAGTGATTCATGGCCAGTGAATGAAATTCGGCGATAAACGGGCTGCATCCCCGCATCAGGTCGTCGTGGGCGGAATAGCCCTGACCATTGACCTGATTTTGTTCGCCACCCAAATCAAACTGATAGACATCAATCATTCCCAACTGATGGCCCATCTCATGCAGCAGGCCGTAGTCGATGTCATCATCGGTATGATAATAGCCGCTCAGACGCGGGTCGCCGTCGGTTTCCCAATGATAACGGAACGGGAATATCGCAAAATGGATTGTCGCCGGGTCCAGCGGGTCGTCGGCCAGATCATCCAGCACTTCCAGCACATCATAATGCACCCGTTTCTGACAATTGGCTTCGGCAAACAATTGGTTAAACCGCTTCGTGTGCATGTTCAGCCAATCGATGACGTCGTCGGTCTGTGTATTAGGCCAGTTGCCGGACCACTCCTCGCGGAATTTTTCGATAAAGGATTCATCGATATACGTCAGAAAACCCACCGCCAGCGTATTGCTTTCCAGAGAATTATTTTCCGGGCGGTCATCGAGAACCGATATCGTAAATTGTATATCGTGAGATTCATTATCCCACGGTATAATAAAATCGTATGTTGTTGTTTCACCCGGCATCAAAAAAGTCATACTGTCATATTGATCGACCACAACGCCGTCGATTTCCCAGGTAATCATAATATTTTCATAGATGGTATTGGTGCCGCGGTTGCGGATTTTGGCGATATAAGTTACGGTCTCATCCATCTCAGGCCAGTGTTTAGTGGTGTCATCCTGACCATCGCAGAGGCCTGTCGCGGCGGGTGCCCAGTACGGGCCGAAACCGGACTCTTCGGTGACTAGAAATCCTGTGTAATTGACGCAATATCGAGGATAAAATGGCGTTTGAGCAATCGAGACGACCTGCAGATCGGTTTCGTCGCGAGGCGTACGCGGGCCGACGGAGTTGATAGTCTTGACTTCGCCGCCGGAGATGGAAACCGTCGTGACGGCATAATAATAGGGCGTGCCGTTTTCGGCGGTATCGTCAAGATAGGTCAACACGTCAATCGCATCCACGGTCGCAATCGGGGTCATGCCTTCGACGGAGGAAAAGGCGTCCATATCGCGGTAAATCGCATAATGGTCAAAAACGCCTGCAGGGTCCAGCACCTCAATCCATTTTAACTGTACGGAAGCATTACCCGCAATGGCTCTTTGCTTGCCCGGCGGATATAATAGCGTCTGGGCACCTTCGGTCAGGTCGAGGGCGCTGAACAGGTTATGGGGGGTATAGTCCGGCGTCTGGCCATTGTCATTGCCGG
>JBDKVE010000358.1:0-2578 GCA_039679345.1 Anaerohalosphaeraceae bacterium | reverse complement strand
CCAAAACACCACAAGCATTCGATTCAGCACCACCGTACCGATCTGCTGATAATGAGCCAGGTCATATTTATGCTGATACTGGATCAATTGATTCAGACACGACAGGCTGCGTCCCTCATAAATGCCTGCGATAAGACTGTTGCCAAAAAAACAATATCCAAGGTATCCAAGGATGCTCAAAATAAATAACGAAACAGTGATATGCGATATGATTCTTTCTGTTTTACTCAAATGGGTCATAAACCTCCAATCGATCAAACAATAGAACAGGTATTGCGGAAAATGGAGAGTTTATGGTCAATTATCAGGATATGGACACAAACACGTTGTTGCATAAGTGCTCTACTCATGACAAGCATGATATTTTTCATTAGGGTGTCCGTTGCACTGCGTCATCACAGTTCTATCTAATCTGCAAGCATTAAAATGGGCAGAGGTGGATTCGAACCACCGTAGGCGCTAGCCAATGGATTTACAGTCCATTCCCTTTAGCCACTCGGGCATCTACCCAAACAAGAGTAAGCATTTTACAGACCCAGCCTCAAAAAACAAGTAAAATTTACCCTTTTTTTGCCTCCGAGTCGCAAACGCCTTAAAACGGAGTTATCAGCCCCATTACAAGACGCAAGATATCGCCTTACCACTTGCCGGATTTACGGGCCGGAGCCTGTGGATGCCCTGCCAGACATGCCTCAGATTTGATGATTTCTTCTTCCGGCAGATAATACGGCTTCAGCTTGCCGGACATATAGGCATCGTATCCCATCAGGTCCATCAGACCATGGCCGCTGTAGCTGAACAGGATGACCTTTTCTTTGCCTTCTTCTTTGGCTTGCTTGGCCTGCCGAATGACCCCGGCAATGGCATGGCTGGTTTCGGGTGCACAGATAAAGCCTTCGGTTTTGGCCCACGTCATCGCCGCTTCATAGCATTCCATCTGGTCGATAGACTGCGGTGTATGCAGCCCTTCCACCACACACTGACAGACCAGCGGCGCCATGCCATGATAACGAAGCCCGCCGGCGTGAATCGGTGCCGGGACAAACGCATGGCCGAGGGTATGCATCGCCATCAGCGGCGTCATACAGGCGATATCGCCGTAATCGTATGCAAACTTGCCCCGTGTCATCTTTGGACACGCCGTCGGCTCGACCGGGATAATATCAATCTTGGCACCATTGATTTTATCGAGGGTAAACGGCATCGCGATCCCGGCAAAGTTGCTGCCGCCGCCGGCACAGCCAACGATGACATCCGGCAATTTCTCCCCAACACTTTTCAACTGGGCCTTGGCCTCCAGCCCAATAATGCTCTGATGCAAAAGCACATGATTCAGCACGCTGCCCAGCGAATACCGTGTCTGTCCGGTCGTATCGGTCACAGCCGCCTCAATCGCTTCTGAAATAGCAATTCCAAGACTTCCGGGCGTATCCGGGTATTCGGCAAGAATCTTTCTGCCGGCCGCCGTCTCATTACTGGGACTGGCAACACAATTGGCCCCCCAAACCTGCATCATCAATTTGCGAAAGGGTTTCTGGTCGAAACTGATCCGCACCATATAAACCTTGCATTCCAGCCCAACAAGCTGACAGGCGAACGCCAGTGCCGACCCCCATTGCCCTGCCCCGGTTTCGGTGGTAAGCTTTTTGATGCCAAACTGCTTATTATACCACGCCTGCGGCACCGCCGTATTGGGCTTGTGGCTTCCCGGAGGCGAAACGCTTTCATCTTTATAATAAATCCTGGCCGGCGTCTGTAGATACCGCTCCAGATAAACAGCACGCCGCAGCGGGGCAGGACGCCACCGATATAGAATATCGAGAACCTCTTCAGGAATATCAATCCACCGCTGGGTGCTGACCTCCTGCTCAATAATATTCATTGGAAACACCGGAGCCAGCATGTCCGGAGATACCGGTTTGCCGTCGGGAGTCAGAGGCGGCAAAAGCGGAGTCGGCAAATCGGCTGCAATGTTGTACCATTGACGGGGGATGTCCTGTTCCTGAAGCAAGATTTTTCGATTCATAAGACCTTCTTTCCAATTAAGAATTTCCGAGTTATTGAATCTTTATTCTTGAGAACTTTGGCACCACGAGTAATTTTACACAAACTGATACCCATTTCTGAAGCAATTTGACGCTGGGCAATCCCCAGACTCAACTTTCGCATCAGTTCCCAGCGGAGCGTCAAATCGTGCAGCTCCGCCAGAGTCATGATTTCATTCAGAAACTGATCCATTTGTTTTTGGTCCCGAATCTGACATAACGCGGAACAAAGCTGTTCCATGCCATTGGCATCTGGTCTCACCTTGTTTCTAACCATAGAAACATCCTACTCCATTTTAACAGAAAAGTAAAGTTGTCTTATTCGATTTTTCCACAAATTTTATCCGGTTCCAGTTATAAACCGGCCGGATTATATCTATTCGATCAATTTTCGTCCGGCTGTATTGGCCGCGGACGGCTCAACTCTCTTTAAAAATGATTTCTCAATCTGAAATATCCATTTTGAAAGCTGGTTTTTGGACAGCGTTTCCACAAGGACTTGGGGGGGGGGGGGGGGGGGGGGGGGGGGGGGG
>JBDKVE010000357.1:0-28219 GCA_039679345.1 Anaerohalosphaeraceae bacterium | reverse complement strand
ATGTCTCTGCCGTCAACCCATGTGGTGACCGAGCGGATGCTGCTGGGATGGATATATTGGGGCAACCGGGGCGATTGGTTTGACTCCAGGCTTGGTCGAAAATATATCACGCCGAAAAGAATATCCGATAAGTCAACCTCAAAGACGTTAATGTCCTGTTTTTGTCTGTCGGAGGTGGGCGGAAGCGGCGGCCGATGGTATGTACCGCATACGGAAGGGCTATTTAAAACCGGCGACGGTGAGATGACAGATGTGCCGAATGGACTGGCATGCGGCTATCTCGACGGGTCGGCAAAATTCGTCAAATGGGCAGACCTGACACCCAGCGACCACGCCGGCCAGTATGTCGTTTATTATGATGCCCGCTGAAAATCTCCCGAGTATGCGTGTTGTGTGAATAGGATGATTGTGTGATAGTCACTTCTCAATGGCTCGAATCAATCGCTCTGCTGTAAAAACAGCCGCTGGCTGATGCCTTAAAAAATTCAAGATTTTTACTATATCACTCCCTTTTCATCGATTATACTGCCGGCTTACGGCAAATGATGGTGAACAATACGATGTAAGGGAGACTTATGAAGACGGCCAAAGGAATAGCGATTATTGGAGTGCTTGGTATGCTGTTGGGGGTTTCAGGATGTCAAGCGGGGCAAGGCTCGGAACAATCCGGAACCAATAAGCAGGTTCAGGCAGTGGGGCTGCTTTGTGAATATATGCCCAACCCTGTCGGCCTGGATACCCTTTCGCCCCGTCTGAGCTGGCGCATGGAATCCGCTCAGCGCGGCCAAAACCAGACCGCATGGCAGATTATCGCCGCCTCCAGCCCTGAAAACCTGAAGAAAAGTCAGGGCGATTTATGGGACACCGGCAAAGTGGCCTCCGCACAGACGCTGCATATCGCCTATCAGGGCAAACCGCTGGCCTCCTATCAACAGTGCTATTGGAAAGTCAGGCTCTGGGACAAAGACGGCCGCCCATCAGCATGGAGCGAGCCTGCATACTGGACCATGGGGATATTGTCTCAGGATGAATGGAAAGGCCAGTGGCTCGGATACACCAAGGCATACAGCACCCCCGAAGAGTTAAGCCTCAAAGGCAAATGGAAACAGCAATCTCCTTCGCCGATGTTCCGCAAGGCCTTTGCAATCAGCAAATCGATCAAAAACGCCACGCTGTATGTTTGCGGTCTCGGTTTCCATGAAGCTTATCTCAACGGCAGCAAGGTCGGCGACCATGTACTCGACCCGGCCTTCACCCGCTACGACCGGGCCAGTCTCTATGTGACCCACGATGTAACCCGGATGCTCCAGAAGGGCGGTAATGCCGTGGGTGTGATGCTGGGCAATGGCTGGTACAATGTCTTCACCAGCGCCGCATGGAAGTTCAATGAAGCCCCGTGGCGCGACCTACCAAAAATGCTGCTCCAGCTTCGTATCGAATATGCCGACGGTACTTCGGAAATAGTCACCAGCGACGCCTCATGGAAAGCGACGACCGGCCCGGTGGTTCTTGATGGCATTCGTCAGGGCGAATCCTATGACGCCCGCCGGGAAATGCCCGGCTGGTGCACCGCCGGATTTGATGATTCAGGCTGGGATAAGCCCCAAATCGTCTCCGCCCCCAAAGGCATTCTCCGAGCACAGATGATGCCTCCTGTCAAAGTCGTCCAGACCATTCGCCCGGTTCGCATGACCGCCCCGAAGCCCGGTGTCTATATCTTCGACCTCGGCCAGAATATCTCCGGCTGGGCTCAATTGAAGGTTGCTGGCCCCGCCGGAACCAAAGTCCAGATGCGCTATGGCGAACGACTCCATGAGGATGGCACACTCGACCAGAAGGAAATCCAGGAGCATGTCTATGAAGACGTGTTCCATACCGATACCTATGTTCTCAACGGCAAGGGAACCGAAACATGGGAGCCGCGGTTTACCTATTATGGGTATCAGTATGTCGAACTCACCGGCTTCCCCGGAATCCCGACGCTGGATTCAATTTCCGGCCGGGTCGTCCATACCGCATTTGACCAGGTTGGCCAGTTCACGTGTTCCAACGAGCTGATTAATAAAATTCACCACTGCACCCTGTGGGCATACCGGGGCAACTATGTCGGCATCCCGACCGATTGCCCGCACCGCGAAAAGAACGGCTGGACCGGCGATGCTCAAATCGCCGTGGATCAGGCGATGTTTAACTGGTTTAACGGGGCCGCATACACCAAGTGGATGATGGACTGCAAGGATGAACAGAAAGACACCGGCGAACTCCCCGGCATCATTCCCACCGGCGGCTGGGGCTATGCCTGGGGCAATGGCCCAGCCTGGGACAGCGCCTATCTGATTATCCCCTGGACGATGTATCAATACTATGGCGATGTGCGGATACTGGAAACCCACTACGACCGATTTAAACGTTATGTGGATTACCTGACCCGCAGGGCCGAAGACCATATCGTTAAAATCGGGCTGGGCGATTGGGTACCCGTCAAGACCTCAACCCCCGAAGCCCTGACCTCGACCACTTATTACTACGTCGATGCCATGATTACCGCTCGCACCGCCCAAATCCTTGGCCAGACAGCAGAGGCCGAAAAATACAGCGCCCTTGCCGGCCAGATTAAGGATGCTTTTAACAAGACTTTCTATAAAGGAAACGGCATCTATGCCCCGGGCAGCCAGACGGCATTGTGCTTTCCGCTGTTTTATGACCTTGTACCCGAGAGTGAACGACCGATGGTGGTTGCAAACCTGGTCAAAAACATCGAATCTCAGGCTTTCCATATTGACACCGGGATTCTGGGAGCCAAAGCAATCTACAATGTGCTTTCTGAAAACGGGCAGCATCAGACCGCATGGCAAATGCTGATGCAGACCACCCAGCCCAGCTATGGCTACTGGATCGAGCAGGGGGCGACCACCCTCTGGGAACAGTGGCATGGCGGTAACTCCCGCAATCACATCATGTTTGGCGATATCGGCGCCTGGTTCTATAAAAATCTGGCTGGAATCAATATCGACGCCGGCTCGACAGACACCGTGGCGTTCGGACATTTCATCCTGCGTCCCCGGCTCATTGACGGCTTGTCGTATGTGGATGCCTCGGTTCAGTCCATACGGGGCAAGATCGGCAGTTCGTGGAAGATTGACGGCAGCCGGATGCAATGGACCATCGAGATTCCCGCTAATACGACGGCGACAGTCTATATCCCCGCCGCTGATGCAGCCTCGATTACAGAGTCCGGAAAGCCTGTCACGGATGTTGCCGGCCTGACCTTTGTCGGACAGGAGAGCGGTTATGCTGTCTATAAAGTCCCCTCCGGCCGGTATCAGTTTGCGTCCATGATTCGGTAATGGAGGGCAGGTTCGCATATCGTCGGATGAAACGCCCGGGCTCAATGTTTGACAATTGGTCCGAGTCGGGGTTAAATATGAGCAAAGATGCAGGGTAAGGTTTTGCTGAATCGCTTTGAGAGGACTTGGTATGGCCGTAACTCGTTCTGTGTCAGTAGGTTATATTGCCTTGTACGGCATCGTGCTGCTGGGTTTGAGTTGCTCGGACAAGGCAATACAAAATCGCAAGACCCCGGGAAACCATACAGCAGGAGGACGTGTTATGGCCAAAGAACTCATCCCATCAAACGTATCAAGCAATGCCATCTCCAAAGTCTGGGTTGCCGACAATGGAGACGGAACATATAAAAATCCCATTCTGTATGCCGACTACTCCGACCCGGATGCGGTTCGTGTCGGTGATGATTACTACATGACCGCCTCCAGCTTCACCTGCATCCCCGGGCTTCCTGTTTTGCACTCCCGGGATATGGTCAACTGGACCCTCATCGGTCACGCCGTCCAGCGGTATCCGAATGACCAGTTCGACCTGCCCCAGCACGGCAAAGGCATCTGGGCCCCGGCCATCCGCTATCATAACAATCTCTTCTATATCTTCTGGGGCGATCCCGACACGGGCATCTACCGCGTTCGGGCCCAAAATCCCGCCGGCCCGTGGGATGAGCCGCTGCTGGTCGTGCCCGGCCAGGGACTTATCGATCCCTGTCCGTTCTGGGATGACGACGGCAGGGCGTACATCGTGCATGGCTGGGCTGGCAGCAGGACCAGCGGGTTCAACAGCGTCCTGACCCTCCGCCAGATGACCCCCGATACGAGTGCGGCCATCGGGCAGGGCAAACATATCTTCGACGGCCACGAAACCCAACCGACCATCGAAGGCCCCAAGTTCTACAAACGCAACGGCTATTACTATATCTTCGCCCCCGCCGGCGGAGTTGCCACCGGCTGGCAGACGGTCCTGCGTTCCAAACAAATCATCGGCCCCTATGAAGAAAAAATCGTCCTTGCCCAGGGCAACTCCCCCATCAATGGCCCGCATCAGGGTGCCTGGGTCGATACACCCCTGCGAGAGCACTGGTTTATCCATTTTCAGGATTGCGAGGCATACGGCCGGGTCGTGCATCTCCAGCAACTCAACTGGATTGACGACTGGCCGGTCATCGGCATCGACAAAGACGGCGACGGCAAGGGCGAGCCGGCGCTGACCGAACACAAGCCGCTGATTCGCGGCATCAATCCCATCACGACCCCGCAGGAAAGCGACGAGTTCGATTCCGACACACTCGGCCTGCAATGGCAGTGGCAGGCCAATCCGAAATTGACCTGGTATTGCCTGCTTCCGGGAACCAAACATCTGCGTCTGTTCGCCGAGAAACTCCCCGCAGAAAAAGCTCCGTTGACCGAGGCCGGCAACCTGCTCCTGCAGAAGTTTCCCGCCCCGGCTTTTACCGCGACTACTCAGGTCAAATTCACACCCCAATGGGACGGCAAACGGGCGGGCCTGACAATTATGGGTGAAGAATATGCGAGCTTGTCGACAACCAAAGTCAAGAACAGCTTTTCGCTGGTCCTGCATACCTATAAACCCGGCAATGAAAACATCGAAACCGTCATCGCCGAACAGCCGCTGCCCGGCGACACCGTCTATCTTCGGGTCAAGGTGACTGCACCAAAGGCTGGCTGTCAGTTCAGCTACAGTCTGGACGGCCAGCAATATAACGACATTGGCACTCTGTTTCAGGCCAAACCCGGCAAGTGGATTGGCGCTAAGGTCGGCCTGTTCTGCATCAGCGAGCCGTCCGCCCGAAACGGCGGCTATGTCGACTTCGACTGGTTCAGGATTGAGTAAAATGAGCAACTGCGGATTACACCGATGGGGAGTTTCAGAATTGGGTTCGTTTGGCCGGACACGGTCCGGTTCTATGCCGCGGGAACTCACGGGGCCTTGCGACTCTACACAGGCGCGACGATCCCAATTGGGTTCGTTTGGTGAAATGCAGGTATATAAGAATATAGGTATATAGGTATGTAAATTGGCTTCGTTTCGCAGAATTATATTTTTTGCCACCGAGGGATCAGAGGAATTATTATTTTTGACAGGATTAACAGGATATACACGATAAAGGTATATAGGTATGTAAGTATATAAGTATGTATGTTTGGGTTCGTTTGGTGGAAAAGCTTCGAGCCGCCGGCTGCCAGCTTCCTGCAAATTGGGTTTGTTTTGCAAAATTATGTTTTTGACGGGATTCACGGGATAAAGGTATATCGGTATGTAGGTATATAAGTATATATGTTTGGGTTTGATTTGTGTTTTGTTGGTTCTCATGTTATCCCTCCTTTCCATGCCCTTTTGTCCTTCTGAGCAGGCCCTATATATATGTCGGATAGGGAAGAAAAGTTGCTTTTATTTTTTAAATAATTTAAAAAATTAAAAGACAATAGAACACAAGAACCCATGAATACAAGAGCTAAGAAGACAGGTGTACAGGTATGCAGGAAAAGGGGCAGGCACGGGGTGACGATGGGCAGGCACGGGGGCCAGCCCCTACACGTTGCGGGGGGAAATGGGGATTTGGGATTGCTGAATTTCGAGGAATGCCTTCGGCATGGAATTTTACCTCAAGCACGGAGGCTTGAGCTACATTAAACCCAAACGCGGAGGCTTGGGCTACAATGTGGGGATTTTGGGGTTGAAAGTTGGGGGTTATCGATGTAATCTATCCGGACATTGTTGATGTTAATCACTTGAAAAACTGGAAGGGATCGGAGCTTTATGGATTTGCTCAAACAGGATATAGCGATTAAAAGTTTAAAGTATTATGTTTATCAATTCGTGGAAGATATTATCAAAAAACGAGCAGGTTAATGGGGGCATTAAATGAGAGCAAAAACATTTGCTAAGATGTTACTCTTTCTATTGATAATTCAACAGGTCAAATTTTATAAGCTATATAGTTTGAGTTTGGTTTTATACACAATTAGGAGATTGTGACATGTCGGTTTCTGATATATTTCAAGTTGGTAAAATTAAAGCCGATCTTGTGCAAGCACAAAAAGACTATGAGCTATTACGTGGGGACAATGAACGTGTCAAAAGAGAATATGTTTTGCTCGAATCTAATTACAAACAGGTTAGTCAAGAACGAGATGCTTTAAAAGTACGGATCACAGAGACAGAGGAATTGATAAAACATCATCAATTAAAACGAGCCATTTCTCTTTTGGAACAAAAGAAAAACGATTATGAATCCCAAATAATTCAAAGGGGAAAAGAACTTGACTCACAATTAAACATCCACAAAGAAAAGCTTTTGCAGCAATCAAAAACAATAGAAGCTGAACTTGCCCGACAAAAACAGAAATTGGAACAAGATGTCTGCAACTTAAAACGGCAGGCAGCGGTATTGAAGCAGGAAATTGTTGTTTTAGAAGATGAGCTACTGCTGCAATCCTTTGGCTTTTATAAGCCGAAATATGATTTTCAAAATTCTGAAATATATAAGGCCAAACTTGAGGAAATACGAGATCGGCAAGAACAGTTGGTAAAAAATAAAAAGGCTGTATTTTGTTCAGAAGGCTGGGCTGTCAATGATAGTAAAAAAGAGGGTGAGCGGATGATTCATGATTACACCAAGCTTATCCTTCGTTCATTTAATAGTGAGTGTGATGCTAGTATTATTAATGTTAAATTCAATAATATTGACTCAATTGAGAAAAAAATAACAAAAGCTTTTGATGTACTCAATAAACTTGGGCAACGGATGAGTATTGAGATATCTTCGGAATATCTGAGGCTTAAGCTAATGGAACTATATCTGTGTTATGAGTACCAGTTGAAAAAACAAGCGGAAAAGGAGGAGCAGCGTCGGATTCGTGAACAAATGAAAGAAGAGGCAAAACTTCAAAAGGAAATTGAGGAAGCTAAAGCAAAAGTTGAAAAAGAAGAAAAACATTTCAATAAAGCATATCAAGCCGCCAAAGAACAATTGGAAAAAGCAACTACAGAGATGGAACGAAAAATAATACAAAATGAGTTGAATATTATTCAGGAAAAAATAAATGAAGTCGAGATAAATAAACAGAATGTATTATATCGCGAACAAAATACCCGCGCGGGTTATGTATATGTCATATCAAATTTGGGATCTTTTGGTAAGAATATTTATAAAATAGGGGTGACCCGCAGATTGGACCCACAAGAACGAATTGATGAGCTGGGTGATGCGTCTGTACCTTTCTACTTTGATGTTCATGCCATGATATTCAGTGATGACGCACCGTCTCTTGAAAGTGCATTACACAAAGCCTTTGATAGCCGAAGACTAAATAAAATCAATTTACGACGAGAATTTTTCAATGTTAGTTTGCATGAAATTGAGGATGTTGTAAAAAGGAATTTCAATAAGCCTGTGGAATTCACACAAATAGCCGAAGCAGAGCAATATCGTCAGTCCATCAAGTTAATGGGCGGAAATGACCCGACAGGTAATGAAGAAACAGGGGATAATTGAAAAATAGGAAATATTCAAGAGTTTATAGACGGAGGGAACATGATTTATTATACATGCATGCATTGTTTTGCTGATCTTGAAACCGATGATATCTATAGCTGCAAAACAGAGCCTTGTCCTGTGTGCGGGAAAGTCAATACAGTGCCTAAAGCTAAAGAGAAGTTGAAAGACGTTGTTAATAGTTGTCAGGCAATAAGCGAGAAAATTGGCGCCGAAGGTTTTCAGATGCAGTCCTGCGGTGGGCCAACACTCATCCAAAAGATATTTAGTCGCCCCTGTAAAGATAATGTATTGACGGAAATTAACAATCTATTTGCCAATACAAGTGAGATGGCACATGTCACTGTTGAGCGTATTCTGGCGATAGGGGAGAAGTATAAGGTCGATATTTATCATGAATATGGTGAAGAGTTGAGAGCGATATTTGCAGGTTACCTAAAATATACACTCCAAGATGGTCAGCTCTCGTCGGTTGAGGTTGGTAATTTGAGGCACATGCAAACAATATTTTATCTCAGTCGGGAAACGGTTAAAAGTATACAGCAGAATGTGTGCCATGAATTATATGCAAAACAATTGGAAGAGGCTGCATCTGATGGAAAACTTAATGAGGTAGAAAGGCAAAAATTACATCGACTAAAACAATATTTTCAAATCAGTGATGAAGATATGGTGCAGATGTATAAAAAAGAGGCCAGGAAAGTGATGGAAGGAAAGATAAAAGAAATATTGAAAACAGGACGTTATTCTCCTGAGGATGAAAAACAATTAAATGATATAGCAAATGATTTCGGTTCATACGTTAGCTACGATCAGGAAACACGAGAATGTTTGGATATCTGCAGGCGGTTATGGAATATAGATAATGGCATACTTCCCGAATACAATGTGCCATTTGATTTACAGAAAGAAGAAAAGTGCCATTATTATTCTTCGACAAATTGGTATGAAATAAAAAATGGAGAAAAACATGGTGTTGACTCAGGCGTTCTTTATGTAAGTAACAAACGAATCATTTTTATGGGAGAACAAAAAAGCCTGTCAGTAAACATAGGCCGTGTTATTGGATTTAGTCCATGTGAAGTTGGTGTCGAGATACAAAAGACGGCTGGAAATAATTTGATATTTGATGTTGGTAACAGAGTTTTGGCGGGAATTCTTTGTACCACTCTGCGGCATATTGTCAGTGGAAAAAGAGATGGGCAGCCGAAAAAGGAAACTAATAGAATACAATCTGTGATTAAAAATATAAGAAATGTGAAGTCGGATTGATAAAATAAAACACATGAAAGGGGAATTGGGAGAGTTCGTAGTTTGGAGTGCATCGTTCGCAGCAAACGGGAGCGATTGAGAATTTTCTTTTTGGATTGTCCCATGGAGGAGAATGGATATACTGGGGGGTGTGGTAGTTCTGGTTGTACGATGACATGAAGGCCGGTCGGGAAAGGATGGATGCGTATGAAGATGGATCGTCGTCAGTTTCTGGGTCAGACGCTGCTGCTGTCAGTGGCAGGGTGTTCTTCGGTTCTGGATAAGGGGGCGGCTGAGCAGGCCAAAGAATGGAACGCCATTCTGTCGAGGCACCGGCTGGAAGGGTTGGAGGTTAAAACGGTGCAGTTGAACTGGCCGCGTCTGGTGGGCAAGAATTCCCGGCTGGATGTGCATGGGCGGGGGCCGCGGGAGACGGTGTGCCGGATTCGGACGGACAAGGGGGTTTCCGGATGGGGAATGTTTCTTGATCGGCGGGAGAATGCGGATAATGTGCTGGGGCGGTTCAAGGGGATGCCGATTACGGAGTTGTTTGACCCGGCGGTGGGGATACTCAAGCCCGAGGCCCGGCCGCTGGATTTTGCACTGCATGATTTGGCGGGGGTGATTTTGAATCTGCCGGTCTATGCGATGCTGGGCAAGCACGGCCCCAAAGGCAACCTCTGCTATAGCGGGATGATTTATTTTGATGATTTGGAGCCGTTGGAGAATCCGGCCGGAATTGCCAGGGTGATGGAGAATTGCCGGTTTGATGTGGACTACGGCTATCGGCAGTTGAAGGTCAAGATCGGCCGGGGCAATAAATGGATGGAAAAGCAGGCGGGCATTGCGCGCGATATCGAAGTGACGCGGAAGATTGCCGAGGCGTATCCGAAGGTGGATGTGCTGGTGGATGGCAACGATGGCTTTACCTGCGATGAGTTTATACAGTACTTGGAGGGTATCGGCGATGTCAAGCTGTTCTGGATTGAAGAGCCGTTTGCCGAGACGCGAGAAGATTATCAGAAGCTGCGGGCGTGGCTGAGGAAAAACCGGAGTAAGGCACTGCTGGCGGATGGGGAATATAATCCGGATGAGACGCAGTTGATGGAATTGCTGAGGGATAAGCTGATTGATGTGAGCCTGCAGGATGTCTTCGGGTATGGATTTACGGCGTGGCGAAAGCTGATTCCGGTGTTGAAGGAAATGGGGGCGACCAGTTCGCCGCACGCGTGGGGTTCGCGGCTCAAGACCAATTATACGGCGCATTTGGCCAGCGGGCTGGGCAATGTGGTGACGATTGAAGGCGTGACCTGTTCGAGCGAGGATGTGGATTTCGGCGATTATGTTCTGAAGGATGGCAAGCTGATGACGTCTGAGGCGCCGGGATTCGGGATGACGCTGAAGGGGTAGCGACAGACGATGGGCGACCGGAGGGCAAACACATAGGTTTGCCCCTACACAAATATGACATGTTCAGCACAATGGAACGCACCACGGCCAAGCGGGGCTTGACCGTGCCACCCGGGCGAGAAAATGATAAACAGTTGCACAGTGTAATGCACTGCGGCCAGGCGGAGGGCGGACACACAGGTCTGCCCCTTGCGGGTATAATATGTGTGAAATTCGTTAGTCTTTTTTGGGGGTGCGGAGCTGGACCAGGCCATTGGCGACGCGGCGTTCGCGGCCGTCGGAGGGGGAGTTGACGACTTTGCCGCCCAGCCAGAGGGTGGAGGAGCCGCCGCCGTCGAGGTTCATGGCTTCGGTGCATCCCAATTCGAGCATCAGGGCCGCCAGTTCATCGAAGGTCATGCCATCCGAGAGCTTTTCCTGCCGACCATCGACCACGACCCAAAAGAACGATTTGTCATTCCAGCCAAGGGCTGTGCGGGGGTGGCGGGTGGTGTCGTTGTGGCGGGGGCATTTGCCGGCGGCAACGAGCACGGGGTGGCCGGCAATGGCGGTTTCTACATTACGCAAATCCGGGTCGGTTTTGATGGATAAGACCATGCGGGTACCCTCGGCCAGCGGGGGAACGGTGGGCCAGAGTTTGGGGCCGATGGAAAGCACCATCTTGCCGGGTTCAATAGGCGTGTTGGGTTGCTGCTGGATTTTGGTGAGGGTGACGGGGTAGTCCAGGCCGGGCTTGAGTGGCAGCGTAGGGCCATCGGCGGCCGGTTCGAGTACCAGTTCCACGCCATCGGTGGTTCGAGTGGATGGGCCGAAGGCCGGGGTAAAGAGTACGGCTCTGTCGGCGGCACGTTCCTGGTTGAGGCCGAATGTCCAGTTGAGGCCGTTGGGTTCGCTGATGGTCAGGCGGGAGGTGACATTACCGATACGCGGCTGGCCGTCGGGGGTGAGCCAGAAGCTCAGTCCGGCGGGGGCGCTGACAAGCTGACCATTGACGATATGCAGGCCCTGGGGATCGCCCTGATAGGGGCCGACATTAATGATAAAGAAGTCGCCGTTGACCGCGGCCAGCGGCTTGCCCCATTCGGGCGGCAGGGCCTCGAGCTGCTTGCGGACGGTTTCGAGATCGACGATGGTTTGTTTGGCCAGCGTGGAGACGAAACGGAAGTCCTCCCGTGTGCGGTCGATCTTGACGATATGAATGGCCCACGGAACCTGGCCGATGCGGCGGTGGATGTATTCGATGCCCGGCTCGATGTCGGGCCACTGGGGGTCGTCCTGCGATTGCGGATTCAGATTAAATGGATTGAGTGCGGGGGCGGCGAAGGCAGTCAGGCTGATGCAAAGCAGGGTGATGAGTGCGGTATGATGTAGTTTTGGGGTCATGGGGTGTTTCCTTGTGTTGTGGTTAATCCGAGGCGGCCAGCGTGTCGAGGGCTTTGTTCAGAATCCATGCCTCGTCGGCGTCGGCGGGAATATCAATCCAATGGACGTTGCGGAAGGTCTTGAACCAGGTACGCTGGGCCTTGGCGAGTTTGCGGGTGTTGACTTTGATTTGTTCGATGGCCTCTTCGAAGCCCAGTTTGCCTTCGAGATGCTCGATGATTTCGGCATAGCCGATGGCAACGCGGGCCTGGGGGCTGAGCGGTGCGGGTTCGGCCAGCAGGGATTTGACTTCGTCAAGCAGGCCTTTTTCGGACATAATTTTGACGCGAAGATTAATGCGTTTGCTTTCGAGGTCTTTATCTCTGCGCAGGCCGATGATGAACCAGTCATCGGCGGCAGGGGTGGACCATTGCTGCTGGAGGGCGGAGATGGGTTTACCGGTCAGCTCCCAGACTTCCAGTGCCCGGATGATGCGTTTTTCGTCATTGGGGTGGATGCGGGAGGCGGCTTCGGTGTCCACCGCGGCCAGACGTTTGTGCAATGCGGGCAGGCCGAGGGCGGCGATTTCGTCGCGGAGCCGGTCGCGGATGGACGAATCCGAAGGCGGGGCGTCGAACAGGCCGTAAAGCAGGGCCTTGATGTACATGGCGGTGCCGCCGGAGGCGATGACGGTTTTGCCGCGAGAGTGGATGTCACCGACGGACTTTTGGGTCAGTTCGAGAAAGCGGTCCACGCTGAAGGATTCACTCGGTTCGACAATGTCGATGAGGTGGTAAGGGATTTGCTGGCGGCGCTGGGCGTTGGGCTTGGCGGTGCCGATATCCATTCGGCGATAGACCTTCATCGAATCGGCGCTGATGATTTCAGCATTGAGCCGCCCGGCTAGGTCAAAGGCAAGGGTGCCTTTGCCGACGGCAGTGACACCGAGAATCAGTATTTTGGATTTATTTACTCTTTTGTCCATTCCAGACACGTTATCACCCAAAAAAGAGGTAGAAACTCACAGAAATCGCTCTTGAATGTCTTCTGTATTTTGTTGTGTGCATTATAAAGGAAATCGATATAATAGAAACTGTTTTTTACGGAAACCCGATATGCCCATCAGGTATAATTCGGCCGCGGCGAAAAACGCAAGTGATTGGTGTTGTTATACTTAGACGCGACACAACGGAAAATTTCAAGCAGGATCAGGAACACGATCTGTAAATGATGGAACGTTTGATGCAGCAGGTGGACTTCACGACAGAACTGAAAGACAAGGCAGCAATCACCGACCGGGTGCTGGACCAGGTGCTGGCCGACCAGACGGGGATTCCGCCCCGACTGAAAGAGGCGATGCGGTATATGCTGTTCAGCCCTGGCAAGAAGGTGCGTTCGGCGATGGTGTTGTGGTGCTGTGAGATTGTCAGCGGGCAGGTGAATTCGGCGGCGATGATTGCGGCGGCGGCAATTGAAATGGTACACACGTATTCGCTGATTCATGACGATTTGCCGGCGATGGACGATGATGATTTGCGGCGGGGGCAGCCGAGCTGCCATAAACAGTTTGACGAGGCGACGGCGATTCTGGCCGGCGATGGGCTCCTGACGCTGGCGTTTGAGATATTGAGTACGCAGGTTGAGGATTCATACGCGGCGCTGAAGATGGTTCGGACGCTATCACAGGCGGCGGGGCCTTCGGGGATGGTCGCCGGACAGATGGATGATCTGCTGGCCGAACATGTGCCGGGGACGATGGATTTGCTGCGGCAAATTCATATCAACAAGACGGCGCGGATGTTTGCAGCGGCGGCGGGGCTTGGTGCGATTTCCGGCCATGCCAGCGAAGAACAGCTTGAAGCGGTGCTGCTATACGGCCTGAAGATGGGGCTGTGTTTCCAGGTTGCCGATGATATTCTGGATGTGACAATCCAAAGTGAACAACTGGGCAAGACCGCGGGTAAAGATCAGCAGCAGGGCAAGCTGACGTATCCGGCGCTGGTAGGGCTGGATGAATCGCAGCGGATTGCCGAGGAATTGACTATTGAGGCGGTGGATGCGCTGCAGATTTTCGGGCCCCAAGCGGATATTTTGCGGCAATTGGCCCAGCGTCTGCTGCATCGGAATAAATAATCCGTTGTGGATGTGTATGTGGAAATCTTACCCGGCAGGGATAGTCTTATTAGTGATGGCGGTTGCTGCGATGATGGCGGGATGTGCCCAACCAGCTAAGCCGGTGCGGTTTGCCGTGGTTGCCGATGTGCAGTATGCCGACAAGGACACTGCGATGGGACGATATTATCGTACCGGTATTGACGGGCTGAGCCGGTTTGTTGAAGCAACCAACAGTGAGCAGCCCGATTTTGCCATTCAGGTTGGCGACCTCATCGATGGCGGTGACCATGCTGCTGTCGAGATGGATCAGGTGCTGGCGGTGTATGACCGACTGGCGTGCCGGCGTTATCATGTGGTTGGCAATCATGATTTCAATGGGCTTGCACGCGAGGTGGTGCTGTCGAAGATGAAGCTGGATAGCGCCTGGACCAGCTTTGAGGTGCGAGGCATCAGGTTTGTCGTGCTGGATATGCTGGATTTGGGTGTGCAGGGCGGCTGGGCCAAAGACAGCGAGGCCTATCGCACATCCGAGGCAATGCTGAAAGAGTTGACTGACCGCGGCGAAGTGAATGCCCAGATGTATAATGGCGGTGTTGGGCAGGCACAGCTTGTGTGGCTGGATGAACAGCTTTCGGCGGCTCATGACAAGAAACAGAACGTAGTCGTCTTCGGGCATTTACCGCTGCTGCCGAAGACGGATAAACATATTGCGTGGAATGCGGCGGCGATTCGGGATGTCCTGGAACGGTATGGCTGTGTGCGGGCGTATATCGGCGGACATAATCACGCCGGCGGGTATGCTCGGGAACAGAGTATTCATTACCTGACACTGCCGGCGATGGCCGATGACCCGGCAGGGATGACCTGGGCGATGATGAGTCTGTATCCGGACAGGCTGGAGATAAGCGGTTTCGGACGGATAGAGAATCAGGTATTGGTGTTATACCCAACGGGTATAATTATTCCGCGGCGGCCATAGGCCGCTTTTATGCCGCGTGTATTCACGGGGTAACGTTACCCTACGCAGCCGCGGTGATAAAGATAGTGCTGGAAGCTGGCGGCTGATAGCTCTTTAGCCGCGACGAACCGGGAAATTTTAAGTAGGATCAGTATAAATCCATAGAGAACGATGGCGAAATTATTAGATACGATACACGGGCCGCAGGATATTAAGTCTCTTTCGGCGGAACAACTCAATCAGCTTGCCGATGAGATTCGCGAGCTGATTACCCTGTCGGTCAGCCGGACGGGAGGGCATCTGGCCAGCAACCTGGGCGTGGTGGAATTGACGATTGCGCTACATTACGCGTTTGATTTTGCCAAAGACCGCCTGCTGTGGGATGTGGGGCATCAGTGCTATGCCCATAAGATTCTGACGGGCCGCAAGGATAAGTTCGACCAGCTTCGTCAGGAAGCCGGCCTCAGCGGATTTCCCAGCCCGGGGGAAAGTCCTTACGATGTGTTTTCGGTGGGTCATGCCGGGACATCGATATCAACGGCGCTGGGGATGGCGCTGGGGGCGCAGTATAAAAACAGTGATGAAAAGATTGTGGCGCTGGTCGGTGATGCCAGTATTGTCAATGGACTTTCGTTTGAGGCACTCAATAATATCGGGCTGGCCAAGCGTCAGATGCTGGTGGTGCTGAATGATAACTCGATGGCGATTGACGTGACCCAGGGTGCGGTGGCGAAATTTCTGGCCGGGATTCGGCTGAGCCATACGTATGAAGATATCCGCAAGACGACCAGTCGGATTCTGGAGCATCTGCCGGTGTTCGGGCGGACGATGGAGGGGGCTTTGGAGAATTTCAAGAAGACCCTGCGGATGGCGATTTCACCGAGCCGCTTATTTGAAAGTCTGAATATTCCGTATTTCGGGCCGGTGGATGGGCACGATATCCGGTCGCTGATTGATTTATTTACGGCCATCAAGGAACTGGACCGTCCGGTGATTCTGCATGTCTATACAAAAAAAGGAAAGGGCTTTACCCCTGCCGATACCAATCCACGTAAATATCACAGTACCGGGCCTTTTGAGCTGAACGGGGAAGCCGGTGTCAGTGCTACATCCGGCAAGCGCTCCTTTACCGAGGCATTCGGGGATGCGCTGGCGTCACTGGGGTCGCGAGACGACAAAGTGATTGCCATTACCGCCGCGATGCCGGATGGTACAGGACTCAATAAATTCCGCAAGAGTTTCCCGAGTCGTTATATTGATGTGGGCATTGCCGAAAGCATTGCCGTGGATATAGCTGCAGGGCTGGCCAAACAGGGCTTTAAGCCGTTTGTGTGCATCTATTCGACATTCTTGCAGCGCAGTATCGACCAGATTTTTCAGGAGGCCTCGCTGCAGAATCTGCCGGTGGTATTCTGTATTGACCGTGCGGGAGTGGTGGGCAGTGATGGCCCGACGCATCATGGGATGCTGGATATTGGTTTTATGCGGATGCTGCCGAATATGGAAGTGCTGTGCCCGGCGGATGAGCAGGATTTGAAGGAGGCGATGGAGTATGCGGCGGGAGCCTCGCATCCGATTGCGATACGTTACCCCAAAGAAGATATCGATGAAGGGGGGCTGGATGCAGGATTAGCCGCTCCCTATCAGAGTGGAAAGTGTGTTTTTGTCCGGCGCGGCGAGAATGCCAAAATTGCGATTGTTACCGTGGGGCCGATTCTGGCTGAGGCGCTCAAGGCGGCAGAGGTTCTCAAAGAGCAGGGGATTGCAACCGATGTGGTCAATGCCCGCTTTGCCAAGCCGGTGGATGCGGCGATTATCGAACTGTTCGCTCAGGACAAGACCGTAATTATTGCTGAAGACCACAGCTTGAGCTGCGGATTCGGCTCGGCGACGCTGGAAGAAGCGGTTCGAACTGCGGCTGCGTCGGATGATGCGGTGATGCAGAAGGCGATTGGCCGGACGGTGCTGCTGGCCGGTCCCGATGGATTTATTCCTGCGGCGGCACGGCATCGCCAGTTGGCCTGGATGGGGCTGACCTCGGAACGAATAGTGGATACGGTCAAGCAACTCGTTGCCGGAGAATCTGTGGTACCTTCACAGCAGAGCTGATATTATACCCAACGGGTATGATTATTCCGCGAGCCAAAGAAGCAAGTGGTTGAAGCTGCTGTACTTAGCCGCGCCGAATTGGGAAATTTCAAGTAGGATCAGTATAAATAGGATCAGTATAAAAAGGATGTCTTATGAGACAACGATGGATAGTTGTTCTGGCCGGTTTAGTGCTGGTCGGCGTGTCGGGTGCCGAGACACAAAACATAACGCCTGTTTATTATCAGTCTGATCAGGTTAAGGCTTTCGGGGAGGGCTATCCAGAGAAAATCGCCGAAATCGCCGGCAGGCTTGAGGGGCGAGCGGGGGGATTCGGGATTGCCTATCAGGATCGCAATTTCTGGGGAGCTTTTGAAAACACAGACGAAGGCAGGAACATTGTTCGTGCCGCAGAAAAATATCTCGCCGAAAAGCTGCCGGTTGTGACCGAAGAGCTTTATATGGATTATTTTGTCACCGGCAATCGGACCCGATGTCAGGCGGTCATCAGCAGACGTGCGAGTCAGCTGGTGACATTGTGCCTGGCCGAGTGCATTGACAACAAGGGGCGCTTTGTCAAGGCATTTGAAGAAGTGTGTGTGTCGATGTGCAATGACCCGTCATGGGTACTGCCCGCACACGATTCGCAAAAGCAGAATTATCTGCAGAAGAAAATTACGATTGACCTGATATCCTCACGGCATGGGCATGATTTTGCCCTGGCGCTGGTGCTGCTGAATGACAAGCTGGACCCGACGGTAGTCAGGCTGGTGCAGGATAAACTCCACGAGAAGATTTTCAAGCCGTATATCGATGATGTGTATTTGAATACCAAACAGGCATCCTGGAAAACGGTGACCAATAACTGGAATGCGGTTTGTCATGCCGGGGTGGTAGGGGCGGCGCTGACGGCGATGCCCGATGCGATGGATCGAGCACTGTTCGCAGACCGCGGCATTCGGTACATGGATTATTTTTATGAGGGTTTTACGCCGGACGGCTATTGTTCCGAAGGCTTGGGGTATTGGGGGTATGGATACGGCCATTATATTATGCTCAGTGAAGTGATTTATTGTGCCACCGGCGGTAAGATGGATGTTTTTGCCGACCCGCGCGGCCTGCCTGCGGCGCTGTACCCGTTTCGGCTGGAGATTCTCAATGGCAGTTACCCTGCGATTGCCGATTGCAGCCCGAATGCTCGGCCGGATGCGGATATGATGGGGTATGTCAATATGCGGCTGGGATTGGAGGATCAACGCTGGCCGCTGGGAACAGATACCGGCAGCCTGTTTATGTTTTTGATGCATCAGCGATACCGGTCGGGCCGACCGGCTCTGAAGGCCCCGTTTAAGCCCGATAATACGGCGATTCGAACATTTTTCGAGGATGCAGGTCTGTTGATTTGCCGTCCCAAAGCGGGCGGATCATTTGCCGCGGTTTTCAAGGGCGGACATAATGCCGAGCATCACAATCACAACGATTTGGGTTCGTTTACGGTTTTGGCCGGCAAGGAACAGGTTATTCTGGATCCCGGAGCAGTGGAATATACCAGCAAAACCTTCAGTAAAGACCGCTATACGATTAAAAAGCTCAGTTCGTATGGACATGATGTGCCGCTGGTAGCGGGGCAGGAACAGGTTCCGGGTGCCAAGGCGAAGGTTGTGATTCTGCAAAAAGAGTTTTCTGATGAAAAAGACCTTTTGACAATGGATTTAGTTTCAGCCTATAATGTCAAGGAATTGAAGCAGTTACAAAGGACGTTTACGTTTTCGCGTCAGGGTGCAGGTTGGCTGGAGATTCGAGATGATGTCGCTTTTTCGGAAGCCAAGGCATTTGAAACGGCCCTGATCAGCTATGGGACATACAAGAAAACGGGGCCGGATTTGCTTGAGATAACAACGGGTGACCAGACCCTGTGTGTTTCGATTGCGGCCGAGGGTTCCAGTATTGAAATCGCTGATGAGATTATCGAATCGACCAAAGGCTCCCCGCTGCGGATTGCGGTGCGATTCAGTAATCCGGTAAAAAAAGGCCAAATTACGATGAAAATCTGGCCGAAATAAAAAGACGGCCTGTATACTCCCTGATATGATTTTCTGTCGCTCGGATGGCCGGGTGAAATGGTAGTAACAATATCTATATTTAGCTGATAAACCGATGACAAAACCAAGATTGATAGTATTTGCTGATCCCAAACGGCCGCAGGCAGCTAAGGCGCTCGATCAATTTTTGACGTTTGCGGCCAGTAAAGCGGATGTGCTTGCCAATTGCCTTGAGGGGGGCTGCCCGTCGGAAAATCTGCATCAGGCGGATTTTGCTGTGGTGTTTGGCGGCGATGGGACGATTCTTGGTGCGGCCCGCCTCTTATGTGAGAGCGAAGTACCGGTCATTGGTGTGAATGTGGGCAAGCTGGGGTTCCTGGCGGAATTTGGTGTAGAGGAACTTGAGGGTCAATTTGAGCGTATTATTAGTGATAAGTCGCTGATTGAAAAACGGATGGTACTGCGTTGTGGCCTGTACCGGGCAGGGCAGTGTATTTCATCAGGCAATGCGGTTAATGATGTTGTCTTCAGTGCCGGGGCACCATTCAATATGATTGAATTGCAGGTGGAAGTGGATGGTGAAGCCCTGGTTCGATGTATCGGCGATGGAATGATACTATCGACGCCTACCGGTTCGACGGCGTATAATATGTCTGCCGGCGGACCGATTCTGGCGGCGAATTTGTCGGCGATTGTATTGACGGCGGTGTGTCCGCATTCGCTCAGTTTCAGGCCGATTGTGATTAGTGCCGACAGCCGGGTTGAGATTCGTCCGGTCAAAGTCAATGAACATACGACCCTGCTGATGGATGGCCATGTGCAGCATCGACTGGTTGCTGATGATCTGATTGTGGTTCAGAAAAATGAGGGTAAATTTCTGGTTGTCAACAATCCCTTACATACGCAATGGGATGCGCTGGCTTCCAAATTGAAATGGGCCGATAAGCCCAGGTATTCAACGCCCTGAGACGTTGGATTTAAAGTTAAGAGTATCAATGAGCATGTATGCTGATTGGAGGTGCGCCATGAAACGGACTTATATGGTATTCATGTTATTGCTGGCCGGCGGTGTGATTGTCGCTGCGGTGAATAATCCGGCAACCCGTCCCCCGGGAGGCTCTGCAACCGGTGTGCCCAGCAGTACCAGAAGCAGTCTGATTCCCAATCCGCGTTCTACGTCCACTTATTCCAGCAATGATGTTGTGACAGGCAATGTCGGGGGTGGTCGGCATTTTCGCGGAGTTGTTCCTTATAGCTCATCCTACTATGTTCAGGGAGCGTCCAGTTCGTCTGTAGATGATTTTCTTCGTCGTTCCGCAAATTCACGTTCGACAACGGCTGCCGGTGGGTATCAGCCGTATTATGATCCCCGCCTGGCCGTGGGCTCCGATATTCGCAGGCAGGCCAGCGGCCGCACGACTGCAATGATCAATCCTTATACCCCGGCCAACCTGCCGCAGACGAACAATACCCCGTTCAGTATGCAGCCGCGGCCGATTTCATCACGGCAGGAGGACTTGTCGCAAATTCTCAGCCAGCAGATGAAAAAGGGCCTGCTGGATGACAAGACTAGGAACACTTCCGATATGAATACCCTGGCCAAAGATGCCGACAAAACACTGTATCCTAAACTGGAGGATCTGCAGAAGGAGATGCAGCGGGATAAGCCCGCACCCGACCAGAATTTGAATGACAATCGTTTTCTGGAAATCCGAAATCAGATTTTGGAAGAGCTGAAAACCGAGCAGGAAAAAGCCGAACAGGAAAAGTCCGAGCAGGCCGCACCGGAGACGGAAGCACAGCCCAAACCCGGCATGGAGCCAAAGAAGGCCGAATCGGGCCAGGCTCAGCCTAAACTGGATGGTTCGGGACTTCTGAAAGAATACAAAACCTTTGCCAATCTTGCACAGGCCAAGGCGGGACAATACCTTGATGCCGGGATGCAGTTGATCAAACAGGGTAAGTATTATAAAGCCGCCGACAGTTTTTCCATGGCGGCCATCTGGCAGCCGAACAACGGGCTGGTTTATGCCGGGCAATCCTGGGCGTTATTCGGGGCGGGGGAATACATGAGCAGTGCCTATTACCTGAACCGCGCCATCATCCTCGAGCCCAGGCTGGCTGAGCAAAAGATGGACCTGACGGCGCTGATGGCCGAGCGTGATGTGTATGAAAACCGTCTGGTTGAGATGGCCGAATGGCAGAAACGCAGTCAGAGCGGCGAACTGGCCTTCCTGATGGCGTATTTCTACTGGCAGGATGGCAAGGTGGAAAAGGCTCGAGATTTAATCCTGATAGCCCAGACGCTGATGCCGGAGGATGCGGCGGTCAAGACGCTTGCGGATGTCATTGGTGGTAAAACAAAATCCAGTCAAACCCCGGCGGAAAAATAATCCATTGGATCAAGTTGCGGAACAGAGTTCATGAGGAACGAGTAAGGATCAGGGGTGATTGCATTTTTACCGAATCAGGGATTGGACGCCGATAAACTGCTGGGTGAAGGCGGACTTGTTGCAGATGTCTGGAACAGCTTTGAGAGCCGTCCGCAGCAGATTGAAATGGCCCGCAGGGTGCAGCAGGCACTTCGCGAGGGCAAGCGGCTGGCCGTGGAGGCGGGTACGGGGGTGGGTAAGAGTTTTGCCTATCTGGCCGGGGCAATTGACCAGGCACTTCTGAAAAACGGCCCGGTGATCATCAGTACCTATACGATCAATCTCCAGCATCAGCTTATTCAGAAAGACATCCCGTTTCTGGCGGATTTGCTGGAGCAGGGGTTTACCTATCGGCTGGCGATGGGGCGGAATAATTATCTATGCCGGCGGCGGCTGGACTATGCCCGCAGGCGTCAGTGGTCGCTGTTTGACGATGGCGGGGCGGAACTGACTGAAATCGAGGCATGGGCGCAGACCACCGAAGATGGGGTTTTGAATGAACTGGATTTCCTGCCGTCACCGGCGGTCTGGCAGGCGATTCAGAGCGAGCACGGCAATTGCCGCGGCCGCAAGTGCAAGCATTTTTCGGGGTGTTTTTATCAGCGGGCACGCCGCAAACTTGAAACCGCTGATATCATCGTTGTCAATCATGCGCTGCTGTTCAGCGATTTAGTGATTAAGGCGGAGGGGGCTTCGGGATTACTTCCGGACTTCAAGCAGGTGATACTCGACGAAGCACACACGGTAGAGCACGTCGCTGAAGATCAGTTCGGCATTCGCATTCATCAGCCGTCGGGATTGTATTTTCTGGATAATCTGTATAATCCTCGCAAAGGCCGGGGGCTGCTGGTTCAGGTCAACGGATCCGAGGATTGCCAGGCGGCGGTTCGGCATTGTGTGACCGCCACGCGGATGTTTTTTACACAGGTTGCGGCATGGCTGAAAAAAAAGCCCGACAGTTCCACGGCCCGCTGCGAGCCGGGCTTTGTACAGGATAACCTGTCGGCGGAGGTGCGGCGGCTGCGTCTGGCGATGCAGAAGCTGGCCAAGTCACTGGATGAGGAGGATGATGAACGCTTTGAGCTGCAGCAGGCCGGGCTGCGGTGTCTTGAAATGGAGCAGGAATTAACCGAATTCATGGCCCAGGGCCGTGAGAGCTTTGTCTATTGGGTGGAAAACGATGCCAGCCGTGCCGGGCGAATTACGCTGCGCAGCGCCCCCATTGATGCGGCCCCGTTTATTCGCGGGACGCTGTTTGAGCCGTGTGAGGCGGTGGTGGTGACCAGTGCGACGCTCAGTTGCGGACCGCAGGATGAGACATTTGACTATTTTGCATCCCGTATTGGAATGCAGGACTATCAGTCGCTGCGGGTGGGGTCTCCATTTGATTATCAGCGGCAGGTTCGCCTGTATCTTCAGGCTGATATGCCCGACCCCAACGAAAAGACATTTATTGACCGGGCTGTGGCGGCGATCCAGAAATATTTGATTCAGAGCGACGGCCGGGCGTTTGTGCTGTTTACCAGCTTCCAGATGCTTGAGCAGATTGCCGAGCGGCTGCGCGGCTGGATGGCCGACCAGGATATGGAAATGCTGGTGCAGGGCCAGGGGCTGGACCGGATTCGACTGCTGGAACTGTTTAAGCAGGATGTCCGCAGTGTGTTATTCGGGACCGAAAGCTTCTGGCAGGGGGTGGATGTGCCGGGGGAGAGTTTGTCCAATGTGATTATCGTTCGGCTGCCGTTTGCGGTGCCCAGCCATCCGCTGATTGAAGGGCGGATCGAGGCCATCAAGGCCAAAGGCGGCAATCCGTTTTACAGTTATCAATTGCCGATGGCGATTATCAAATTCAAGCAGGGTTTCGGCAGGCTGATTCGCAATAAGACCGATACGGGGATGGTGGTGGTGCTGGACAGCCGGCTTGTGACCAAGCCCTACGGCCGTTTATTTCTGGATGCCATCCCCGAATGTCAGGTCGAGATTACACGCGGGTAAGTGAAACAAAATAATCTTGTCCCTGCACGGGGATTTCAGGTAGAATAATCCCTGTTTTGAGCAATCCATGAGTCTTTAACCAGTTTAAATGGAAAATGGCAGATTATTTTGCCTGACTTTCTGGAATTCAGGAGTATTGCGATGACGGCCAAGAAGAAAATTCAGTGTCATATGATCGGATGGGTGGGGATTCTGGTTTGGGTGCTGGGTGGATGCGGGGCAATCTCGTCCGACCTATCGGGCATTTCTACGAGAGATAGCCAAAAGGGTAAACTTATCTTTGAAGATCAGGCCTTTGATTCGGACTGGCGTTTTTTGCGTGCCGATGCGCCGGGTGCAGAACGGCCGGAATTTGATGATTCGGGATGGCGTATCCTTGATGTGCCGCATGACTGGAGTATCGAGGATTTGCCGCCGCTGGAAACAACGGTTCCTGAATATCCGGCCGTAAGCGGCTTATGGCGCTTTCGCAAGGGGGATCATGCCGACTGGAAAAACGCTGAAGTGGATGACAGCGATTGGCAGCAGGTGACGCTGCCGGACACCTGGGAGCATCATTCCGATTATACCAATGAGAACGTGTACGGATGGTTCCGCCGGGGCCTTGACATTCCTGAACCGTGCAAAGGCAGGGATTTTGATTTATTGCTGGGCCGCATTGATGATGTCGATGAAGTCTGGCTCAATGGCCAGCGTCTCGGCGGGACGGGTTCCTTTCCGCCGGACTACCGGACGGCCTGGAATGTCGAGCGGCGCTATCGTGTTCCGGCATCACTGGTGCGGGGCGATGGCTCGGACATCCTTGCGGTTCGCGTCTTCGATGGAAATGGCAACGGCGGTATCTATGCCGCGGGAGCAAAAACAACCCGCATCGGCCCGTTTGATACAAGCCAAAGCGCCAGCGGCCATTTTACAGGCTATACGGTCGGCGGCATCGGCTGGTATCGCAAACATTTCACAGTGAACGAAACCGGCAAACACGTAGGCGTATGTTTTGACGGTGTATATATGAATGCCGAACTCTGGATTAACGGCCATCGGCTCGGTGAACATCCTCACGGCTACACGAGTTTTGAATTGGATCTGACGCCTTATCTGAATCCGACCGGACAGAACAATGTACTCGCCGTGCGTGTCCGTAACGAAGGCAGAAACAGCCGCTGGTATTCCGGATCGGGCATTTATCGCCATGTATGGCTTACGATCAATGAGCCGATTCACGTGCCGACCTGGGGCGTGTTTGTGACTACGCCCGAGGTGTCCAAAGATAAGGCCGTGGTGAACATCGCATGCGAGGTTGTTAATGCGGGCAACAAAGAAAATGATGCGAATGTTCGTGTACACCTGCTGGATAGGCAGGGCAAATCCGTTGGATCGGCCGAATGTACCTTGCATCTGCCGGTCAATCAACGCTGCACGGCGGAGCAGACGATAGAGATATCGAAACCGAAACTGTGGTCTCCCGATTCGCCGAGTCTGTATGTTGCGGACGTCGAAGTCGTCGTCGCCGGGAAAACCGCGGATGCGGTATCCACGCGATTTGGCATCCGCAAAATCGAGGTGGATGCCCAGCGCGGTTTCCGGCTTAATGGCCAGGAGATCAAGCTCAAGGGAGGCTGTCTTCACCACGACAACGGCCCGTTCGGTGCGGCGGCGATTGACCGGGCGGAAGAACGCCGCGTGGAACTGATGGAGGCCAACGGCTTTAACGCGGTCCGCTGCAGCCACAATCCGCCATCATCGGCATTCCTCGATGCATGCGACCGGCTCGGTTTGCTGGTCATTGACGAGGCGTTTGACCAATGGAACGAAATGAAGGAAGGCAACCAGCAGGATTATCATCGTTTTTTCAGGGATTGGTCTGAGCGGGACATTGCTTCGATGGTCCGGCGGGATCGCAATCATCCGTCAGTCGTCATGTGGTCCATCGGCAATGAAATTCCCGAGCAATTCCGTGATGACGCGACGGCCGGGCGTTTGCGAGAAGCTGTCCTGTCGCATGATTTGACTCGCCCCGTTACCCAGGCAATCTGCAACGACTGGGGCACGGTGACTCGAAACTGGGACACCCTTTCCGATCCGGCATTTGTGCATCTGGATGTCGGCGGTTACAATTACCTGCCGGAGAAATACGAATCCGACCACGCGCGCCAACCGAACCGTGTTATGATGGGCACGGAATCCTATCCGAAAGATGCCTTTGAGTACTGGTCGCTCGTGGAAAAACATCCTTATGTCATCGGTGATTTCGTCTGGACGGCGATGGATTATTTTGGCGAAGCCGGTATCGGTCACAGCGTCCTGAGCAATCAAAACGACAGCTTTTTTATGAGCTGGCCGTGGTACAATGCCTGGTGCGGCGACCTCGATGTGTGCGGATTCAAAAAGCCGCAGTCATTCTACCGCGATGTCGTGTGGCGGCGCAGTTTGATTGAAATGACGGTGCATTCACCCGTCCCGACCGGGCTGTCTGAAAAAGTCAGCGGCTGGGGGTGGCCGGATGAATCACAAAGCTGGAACTGGCCCGGCTGTGAAGGCACACCGCTGCAAGTCTTGGTTTATTCACGATGCCAAACAGTCCGGCTCGAACTCAACGGCAGGGTCATTGACGAAAAACCAGTATCCGACCAGACCAAACTCACGGCCGGATTCGATGTGCCCTATGCTCCGGGCGAACTGCGGGCGATGGGTATCAGCGATGGGAAAGTCATCGCGCAGACAACGCTCAAGACCAGCGGTGCGCCGAAGAAATTAAGACTGATTGCCGATCGGATGAGCATTCGTGCGAATCGCAGCGACCTGTGTTTCGTGACCGTTGAGGTGGTTGATGCGGATGGCCGGCGTGTGCCGAATGCGGAAGTTCTCGTGTCTTTTTCTGTTAGCGGTGTCGGGGAACTGGCTGCACAGGCAAGCGGCACTCCGAATGATCCGGCCAGTTTCCGAATCCCGGAGCGAAAAACATATCAAGGGCGGTGTCTGGCAATCCTTCGCCCGACGGGTGCCGCAGGCGATATCACGCTGCGAGCTGAAGCAGGCGGGATTGAGCCGGAAACTCTGACAGTTCAGGTACGGTAATCCGGAATAATCAACGATGCAGAAGTGATGCATTTTTCAGGATGACAGGACTCATCATCACATGGATAGCCGAGCTTGATTTATAGCATAAATAAGTCTATATTGGCCCTGATGAATATACCTGGCAGAGGTGCGGCTATCCGCGACTTGTTATGTCTATCAAGGAAAGGATAAGATGGGATTTTGTGAGCATAGATTGCTGATTTTCGATGGGGCCTGTGGAACGAATCTGCAGATGATGAACCTGCCCGAATCGGTCTGGGATGGGAATAAAGGGTGCAATGAATACCTGAACCTGTCAGCACCCGAAAAGATCGTCGAACTGCACCACTCCTTTGTGGAGGCGGGGGCGATGGTTCTGGAAACCAATACTTTCGGCGCCTCAAAAATCGTGCTTGGCGAGTATGGGCTGGAAAACAAGGTCGAGGCAATCAACACGGCCGCCGTGGAAAATGCCCGCAAGGCGATTGGGGATAAAAAGAATGTTTATATAGCCGGTTCGGTCGGGCCGGGGACAAAGCTTGCCAGCCTGGGGCATATTTCCGTCGAAGCTTTGACGGAGGCCTTAAGCCGGCAGGTTCAGGTTCTGGTACAGGCCGGCGTGGATGCGATTATTCTGGAAACCTGTCAGGATTTGCTTCAGGCGAAGATGGCGGTCATTACCTGTCTCGAAGTGCTGGAGCAGTTGGGACGGGATATTCCGATTCTGCTTTCGGTGACGATGGAGCAGCAGGGCACCATGCTGCTGGGAACGGATATCGCCGCGGTGGTTGCGACGATGGAGCCGTTTCCGCTGTTTTCGCTGGGGCTTAACTGTGCGACCGGCCCAGCGGATATGGAATCGCACATTCGCTATCTGAGCCATTATTGGCCCGGACGGATTTCGTGCATTCCCAATCAGGGACTTCCGGAAATTATCGACGGCCAGACGGTTTATCCTTTGAAATCGCAGGCGTTTGCCGACTATATCCGGCAGTTTATTGAAAAGCAGGGCGTTAGTGTTGTGGGGGGATGCTGCGGTACCACTCCCGAGCATATTCGCTGTCTGTCGGATACGGTGGCTTCACTGACCCCGGCCGCAAGGGAGGTCATCGCATGAAGCCATCGGTTTCCAGTTTATATCAGGCCATTGAAATACGACAGGACATCCCGCCGCTGCTGATTGGCGAGCGATGCAATACCAACGGCTCAAAACAATTCCGCGAAATGCTGCTGGCCGAGGATTTTGACGGCTGTCTGAAGGTGGCACTGGATCAGGAAGCCCAGGGCGCCCAAGTGCTGGATATCTGTACGGCCTATGCGGGGCGGGATGAAAAAGCCGACCTGATTCGCTTGTTCAAGATGCTGATTCCCGCGGTGAAAATCCCGCTCATGATTGACTCCACACAGGCCGATTGCGTTGCGGCGATTCTAAAGTTGTACCCGGGCCGGTGCATCATCAATTCCATCAATCTCGAAGACGGCGGGGCCAATCTGCACAGGATTTGCACGCTGGCCAAAAAATACGGGGCCGCGGTTATTGCCCTGACCATCAATAAAAACGGCATGGCCATGACCGCCGATGAAAAAGTGGACACGGCGGCGCAGATTTATCACCTTGCCGTCGATAAACACGGCCTGCGTCCCGGCG
>JBDKVE010000356.1:0-10761 GCA_039679345.1 Anaerohalosphaeraceae bacterium | reverse complement strand
GATGGTGCTGCGGCTGTCGGCGACAACGGATGTGCCGATGATGGATGTGGTGCTCAGTATCGCCCTGCTGGGGGTGTCGGTGGCGGCGGCGATCTGGGCGGCGGGCAAGATTTTCAAGACGGGGATTTTGATGTACGGCAAGCGGCCTTCGCTGCGGGAAGTGTTTTACTGGCTGCTGCGGCGGTAAGGACATGAAGAAATAAGCGGAATGCCTGCGGCATAGATTTTTACCTCAAGCACGGAGGCTTGAGCTACTATTTCGGAATGACGAAACGGGAAATTTCAAATAAGATCACATATCATGAGCAGACAACTGATACAGACCATCTATGACCGGCTGTTTGAGCGATTTGGTCCGCAGCACTGGTGGCCGGGCGAGACGCCGTTTGAGATTATCGTGGGGGCGATTCTGACACAGAACACCAACTGGACCAACGTTGAAAAGGCGATTGGGAATTTGAAGAAGGCAGGCGTTTTGACTCCGGGCAAGCTGCATGCCCTGGACGTGGGAGCACTGGCGGAACTGATACGTCCGGCGGGATATTTCAATATCAAGGCCGGGCGGCTGAAACATTTTCTGGACCGCTTGTTTGAGCGATTTGAGGGGGATTTGGACCGTCTTGGTGTCCTACCGGCGGATCGGCTGCGGGAGGAACTGATTTCAATCAAAGGCATTGGGCCGGAAACGGCGGACTCGATTGCGCTGTATGCGTTCGATAAGCCGGTATTTGTGGTGGATGCGTATACGGGGCGGATTCTCGGGCGGCATGGGCTGCTGGAACCGCAGGCCGGATACGAGGAGGTGCGGATGCTGTTTGAGTCCGCCCTGCCGAGGGACGTGCGGCTATACAATGAATATCACGCCCTGCTGGTGCGACTGGGCAAGGACTATTGCAGACCCAAACCGCAATGTGCGGGCTGTCCACTGGAGGATATGCCGCATATGATTAACTGGCAGGAGTATTAGTCTCTGCCGGAACCGCCGGAGGGGCCGGCGGTGTCTGCGGAGCTTGCGGTTCTGCCGGAGCAGGAGCAGGAGTTGGAGCAGGGGCCGGCGTGGGTTGCGCGGCTGCAGGTTGCTGTTCGGGCGCAACAGGCTCAGGTTGTGGTGTGACCGGTGCAGCGGGCTGCTGTTGAGCCTGTGCTGCAGCAGCGGCTGCCGCGACGGTCTGGGCTTCCTGCTGAGCTTTTAATTCAGCCTCCTGACGGGCCTTTTCAGCCGCTTCCTCGGCCGCTTTTCTGGCGGCTTCTTCACGGGCTTTCTGTTCGGCTTCCAGCCTGGCACGACGTTCCGCCTCGGCCTTGCGGGCCTTTTCGGCAGCCTCTTCGGCAGCCTGACGAGCGGCGGCCTGAGCTTTTAAGGCATCTTCGATGGCTTTATTGGCACGGGCTTCCTGAGCGGCAGCCTTTTGAGCGGCTTCGGTCGCGGTATTCTGGGCGGCATCGGCGGCGGCTCTGGCATTCTGAGCTTCAAGCTGGGCCTTTTGCCGCTGGGCTTCCATCTCGACAACCTTGGCCTTCTCAGACTCTTTGGCCGTCTGGGCGGCCTGAGCCTGCTGGGTCATCTTCTGAGCTTCTGCCATTTCCTTTTCGGCCTGGGTCTGGAGCTTCTGGGCTTCCAGCCGCAGACGCGAGGCTTCCTTGGAAGCGCCATCGGCAAGCTGCTTTTCGGCGGCGGCTTTATTCTCGGCCTGCTGGCGAACCAATTCCGAATTGACCCGGTCCATTTCAGCCTGCACCGCTTCTTTTTCGACGATACTGGCATAGGCTCCGCTGCCAAGCGGGTCTTTGATCGCCTCCTGAATGCCGGTCTTGACATCGGGGTCGGCATAGCGGGTACGGATTTCGCCGACCACTTCTTTGTGGTCACGCGAGCCGCCGGAAATGCTGGGGGTCAGAATAAATATGATTTCGGTCCCTTTTTCTTCAAAATCACGGCTGGAAAAGAACACGCCAATTATCGGTAAATCCTTGAAGAACGGCGCCCCGCGGATGACATCGCGTTTTTCACTTTTCCGCATCCCGCCGATAATCAGACTTTTGCCGCGTTCTATCCGATTTTCTTCCACATTAATGGAACGTTCGGTAATAATCGGATTTTGCACCACACCTTCAGGCTTGGAACGGGAGCCGACTTTGATACTGGTCGTCAGCCCGATGGAGCCGTCGGCAAAGACATACGGTGTCACCGTCAGGGTATTTTCAACCCAGATATACTCGGTAATATTATACACATCGTTATACCCTGAGCCGGTCTGCATTTTCTCAATCGGTGCAAAATCTTTGATGGTTACCGTCGCCTTCTGGCCGTTGATGGTCTCAAGCTGGGGATTCAGCAGCACTTTCAGATAGCCTCGCGACACCAGCAGGTCCACGACGGTTCGAACTCTATGGCCGTCCTTGTTACGGTTCAGCCAGTAGCCGATATCCAGACCAAAGTCGCTTCGTTTTGTCTCCCGAAGTTCAGCGCCCGGGAAAGCCGGAGTAGTCCCGCCCATTTTCTCGCCGATGGTGATTTCTTCGCCGAGGAAATTCTGGACAAACAGGGTCGTTGCCCAGTCCATGGTGACATCGCCGAATCGTTCCAGAATCAGGCAGTCAATGTTGACCTGAACCGGCGGAACATCAATCATCTCCAGGTATTGTTCGGCCACATCCGCCTCGGCATCATTGGCACAATACACGACAAGCTGGTTGGTGGCCGGATTCTGGGCAATTTTAAATTTGAGCTGCTGAGCTGTCAGATCGGCAAGCTGCTTGACGGGCAAGTGCCGGGTGAAATAAAACAGCTTGACGCCTCCGGCAATTGTCACACGGGACGGAGGCTGACGATAGACTTCCGGCAGCGGATTGGCAATATGCTGGCTTTCGCGTACCTGGCTGAGTTCGTCCAGCACAACACGCGATTCAAGCTCGGTCGGCTTGGTGTTGAAGAAATCACCGCAGCCGCTCAGGACCATCCCGCATGCAATAGACAGCATGACGGTCAGGAACGCTGTCGTCCTGCCGTGATTCAAATCCAGTCGTTGTGCGGTCTTGTATTTCATTGTGCCGGGGTACCAGGTGTTGACTGCGGGTTATTTTCCGGGGCCGGCTGCTGGGGTGCAGGAGCCGGAGTTTGTTGAGTCTGTGCCGGTTGTTCAGGCTGAGCGGCAGGTGCCGCTGGCGCAGGCTGAGGCGCCGTTTGGGCCGGTGTCGGAACTGCCGGCTGTGGAGCAGGCTGGGCGGCAGGTACCGCAGGTGCAGGCTGAGGCGCCGTTTGGGCCGGTGTCGGAACTGCCGGTTGTGGAGCAGGCTGGGCGGCAGGTACCGCAGGCGCAGGCTGTGGCGACGTTTGGGCAGGTGCCGGTGCTTCCGGCTGTGTCGGAGCAGGCTGCGGATTGGCTGGTGCCGGGGTTTCCGGCTGCGGCTGCGGGATGTCCCCCTGCTGAATCTTTTCAATCTGACGCAACGCCTGTTCCTGTTGTTCCTGGGCCTGTTTGGCTTTCTGTTCCAGTTGGGCGGCTTTTTGTTCGGCCTCTTTAGCCTGCTCGGAGGCCTTCTGGGCTTCCTGGAGAGTCTTCTGAGCTTCCTGCTGAAGCTTTTCCATATCCTGTTGAAGCTGCTGGATGCGCTGCCGCTCCGCTTCGGTTTGTTCGACCGCCTGGGCAGCCGTGGTTTTGGCACTTTCAATTTGCTGCTTGGCCTGCTCAGCCTGCTGGAGAGCCTGCTGGGCCTGCGACTTAAGGGTTTCGGCGTCGCGCACGGCCTGTTCGGCACGCTGACGCTGGGCCTGAGCCTCACGCTGAGCCTCCTGAGTCTGCCGCTCCGCCTTGATGCGCTCGGCTTCGGCCTTGTGGGCCTCCTGCGAGACATAACGAGCGTAGGTATCCGTCCCGAGCGGATCGGAAAGCACACTGGTCAGACTGTCTTCCGGCTCAATCATACGCTGTTTTTCACGGATGGAAGCAGCCATCTGCGAGTATTCCATACCGCCGGAGGTGATAGAGGGCGTCAGGATAAAGATAATCTCGGTCGCGTTTTCTTCAAAATCCTTGCTGGAAAACAATATGCCTATAATCGGAAGGTCCTTTAGGAACGGCACGCCGCGCACGACAGACCGGTTTTCACTTTTTCGCATACCGCCGATAATCAGACTCTTACCCGGCTCGATGCGGTTTTCTTCCACATTGATGGAACGCTCTGTAATAATCGCATTTTGAACCACGCCCTCGGGCTTGGATTTGGACCCGATAATGATGGTTGTTTTCAGCCCGACAACCCCATCGGCATAAACAAACGGTGTCACGGTTAAACTGTCCGCAACCCATTGGTAATCGGTCAGATAATACGGGATTTTATCTTTGCCGGTCACTTTTTTCGGGATTGGCGCCTGATCGCGAATTTCAACTTTGGCCGCTCTTCCATTGACCGATTCAAGCGTCGGATTCATCAGGATTTTCATATAGCCACGAGAGATCAGCGCATCCACCACCATTCGCACCCGGTGCCCGTCTTCTCCCTTATTAATCCAGTACCCAAAATCCAGGCCAAAGTCGCCTCGTTCCGACTCCCGCAGTTCTGCACCTGGAAAAGCGGGACTTGTTCCTCCCATTTTCTCGCCCAGAGTAATTCCTTCGCCAAACAGATTCTGTATCCATATCGTAGAGGCCCAATCCTTTGTTACATCACCAAACCGTTCCAGGATCATGCAGTCAATATTCACCTGAATCGGCAGAACATCCACACGATGCAGATAGTCCAGAACACGGTCGGCCTGTTCGTCATCGGGACAATGCAGAATCAACTGATTGGTCGCAGGATTCTGACTGACGACAAATCCCAGTTCCTTGACATTGTCAGTCAGGGTCGCCACAGGAGTATTCTTGGCAAAATAAAAGACCTTCACTCCATCGGCAACCGCCATGCGACGCGACGGAGCGCTATAGATTTCAGGAAGCTGGTTGATAACATTGGGGTTCTCACGAACCCGACCCAGTTCATTCAGAATTGCACGAGACTCAATTTCGGTCGGTTTTTTATTAAACATCTCCCCGCATCCGGCCATCATCATCGCAGCGAATAGGCTAACTAGCCCAATCCACCTGAAGTGGGGCAAGAACGAGAAAGCTTTATTTATCCATTTTCGCAAAATACTATTCATTCTATCCGGTTTCTTGGCGTGGATGACCGTCTTTTTAAGGAATCGGCACAATGATGACATTCTCTCCAAATTGGAGTGCTTCATCCTTAAATTAATCACACCATCCCTGCGATTTGCCATATAGACGACCTTACCGTATCAAAAAGTTTCAATAAATTTTAAAATATCTAACCCAATAATGTCTTGTATATGATGTTTAGAATGACTATAGACGTTATGTCTCTAATATGGTAAGTTATAAGTCTTATGTCAAAAAAGAATAAATATAATAGAGAAGACATACCTAAAACCGTCGGTTTTGTGGCTTTGGGATGTCCCAAAAATATGGTCGATGCCGAGGCCATGCTGGCTCGAGTTGGGATGGCCGGATATATCATTACTCCGAATCCGGACAATGCGGACATTGTAATCATTAATACCTGCGGGTTTATTGCCCCTGCCCGCGAAGAAGCCCTTGGGGCAATCCGCAAGGCCGTTCGATTAAAGAAGAAAGGCCGGATTGGAAAAGTCATTGTTGCCGGATGTCTGTCACAGCGGCTCGGGGAAGAGTTGCTGGAGGAAGTCGAAGATATCGACGCCATCGTGGGACTGGCTGGACGGGACAGCATCGAGCAGGTTCTGCGTGAAATTGAATCGGAAGAAGACTCCCCCGCCGCACATCTTTACCTTGGGCCGACCGCATTGACTGCCCCGGATGATCGTATTCGTCTGCGTATCACACCGCAGCACTGGGCTTATCTGCGTATCAGCGAAGGCTGCAACCGGCGATGTTCGTTCTGCACCATCCCGGCCATCCGGGGCAAATTCCACTCTAAACCGATGGATATGATTCTCGATGAGGCCCGTATCCTGGCGGATAACGGAGCTGTGGAATTGAGCCTGATTGCACAGGACAGCAACTATTACGGCCGGGACCTGGGTATCAATGACGGCCTCGTTAAGCTCCTTCGGGAACTGGAAAAAATTCCATCGCTGAAATGGATTCGGCTGATGTATTTATACCCGGCAGGCATCGATACGGCGCTGATCGAAACCATTGCCAATAGTACGAAAATCGTCCATTACGTGGATATGCCGATTCAGCATATCAATGACAGCATTTTGAAATCCATGCATCGGGCCCACACCCGGCAGAGTACCACCCAACTGCTCGAGCAACTCCGCAATGTCATCCCGGACATCGTTTTAAGAACAACCGTAATTGCGGGTTTTCCGGGCGAAACCGATGCCCAATTCGATGAATTGCTGGATTTTATCAAGTGGGCCAAGTTTGACGCCCTCGGGTGTTTTCCGTTTTACCCCGAGCCGGGAACACCGGCGGCTCACCTGTCGGGCCAATTGCCCGAAGAAGTCCGCCAGCAGCGGACCAGCCAGATTATGCAGGCCCAGCAGGCGATTGCCTTTACCAGAATTCACCAGCGAATCGGAAGCCGCCTGACGATTCTGGCCGATGAAAAAGCCAAGTCCTCCGTCATTGGACGGTTCTACGGACAGGCACCGCATATCGACAGCGTCTGCATTATTGAAAACAGCTCCGTCGTCCCGGGGACCTTTATCGAAGCCGAGGTCGTTGGGCAGGAAGACTACGACCTGGTAGTACATCGGATAAAAAAACAAAAGGGACATTGAAAAAATATCAACCGCGGCTATACTGTGACCGGCTATGAGTGAAAAAGGAACCAGACAACAAGGGATTATCCGGCATGTACCCAACATTCTGACGATTGCCCGCCTCGGCATGACCGCGGTCATTCTCGGACTGATTTTGTATGCACCTCAGACAGGACAGGAAAAACCCGCCAATCTGCTTTTATGGGCCTTTATCCTGTTTGTCATTGCGGGCTTGACCGATATTGTAGATGGCCATATTGCACGGCGATTTAACGCAACCAGCAAATTTGGACGGACCGTGGATCCACTGGCCGACAAGGTGCTGGTCTGCGGGGCATTTATCTGTTTTGCGATTGTCGGCCAGCCCCGACTGGCCACGTTTCATTTTCCCGAATGGGCCGGAGATATGATCCGCTGGGCGATTGCCGCCATCCTGCTGCTGCGGGAAGTCGTCGTCCAGACCCTGCGGCATATTGCCGAATCGCGGGGAGTCAATTTCGGGGCGGTGGTCTGGGGCAAGATTAAAATGTTCCTGCAGTCCTTCGGTATCGGTACAGTCCTGATCGGCTGGGCTTATGTATCCCGTCCGTGGGGAGACTGGTTTACCCTGATTATTTTCGGGCTGATGGCGGCTGTTACGGTGATATCCGGCATTGATGCCCTGAAACGCCCCATCAAATAAACACCTTTATTTCCGGCCGCCGGTCTCACAAAAGGCCGCATCCCAATCCTTCCAGACCGCTTCATAGCCTGCACGGCGAATCATCGCGGCAATTTCAGACGGACTCCGGGTATCGGCTACTTCAAACTGACTGCCGTCACGGTCGTCACGGGTATAGCCACCGGGATTGGTTCTGGCCCCGGCACTCATGCGGGTCACACACAGATGAATCAGCCGGTCACGCAATTGGGGCCGTTCTCGTGTCGATAAGACCATGCCCGCATTGGCAAAACACAAACGCAGTGCCAGCATCATCTGAACCAGGTCGGTATCATTGATCAAATGCGGCCACTGGTCCATGACATTGACCGCCGGACGCATCCGGGGAAATGAAAAGGAAACGGAAGACCGCCAGTACCGCTTCATGAGATACGCCGCATGTTCGGCCATCGCCAGCGTTTCCAGCCGCCAGTCAGCCAGTCCCAGAAGAACTCCAAGCCCGATTCGCCGCATTCCGGCGGAGGCAAAACGGTCTGGACATTCCAGTCGCCAGTCGAAATCCCGTTTGGGGCCGGCGGGATGATAGCGTTCATAGACCTGACGGTCATAGGTCTCCTGAAAGACCGTAACCCCATCGATGCCGGCATCCAGCAATTGCTGATACTGCGGCTGGCTCATGGGGTAAATTTCGACCGAGATCGAACTGAAATGCGGGCGAAGCAGACGGGCTAATTGACAGAAATACTCCACCGAGGCAAATTTTGGGTCTTCTCCGCTGACCAGCAGGATATCACGGAATCCCTGTTCGGCAATCGCACGGGCATCGGCCATCGCCTGCTCGACGGTCAACTGGGTTCGCGGTAAATCAGAGGCCCGGTTAAATCCGCAATAGACGCAGCTATTGACACAGACATTGGACACATACAGCGGTTCAAATAAAGCGATCGTTTTGCCGAATCGCTGGCAGGTCAGAGCCTGGGCCTGCTGAGCCATCGGCTCCAGAAAATCCTGTGCAGCCGGTGACAGCAACCGTACCAGGCGATGAATCGAATACCGTCCCGGCGGATTCTGCAGTTCTGCCAGGACATCCTGCGAATCGACCGCTTCGATAGCGTTTTTCCAATACCCTCGTGAACAATCCAGTCGTAACTGGGATAATTGAGTCTTGATATCCATCATACCCTATTCATTTCGCAAAAAACCAGTGAGTGGACTGGAGGCACAGGCCTGACGGGTTTGTGCGGCCAGACCGGATTGATATGCCAGCCGCCCTGCCTGGACCGCCAGCTTGAAAGCCATAGCCATGGCAATCGGGTTCGCGGCAGCAGCGATGGCGGTATTGACCAGGGTCGCATCGGCGCCCATTTCCATTGCTTCTGCGGCGTGAGAGGGGGCCCCAAGGCCGGCATCTACTACGACCGGAACGGTAGCCTGTTCAATAATAATTTCAATCGCGTCGCGGGTTTTAATTCCCTTATTGGAACCGATGGGAGCAGCCAGCGGCATGACCGTGGCAGTGCCGACATGCTGAAGCTTTTTGGCCAGAATCGGGTCAGCATTGATATACGGCAGAACAATGAATCCCTCTTTGACCAGCACCGCCGCTGCCTTGAGTGTTTCTTCACCATCGGGCAGCAGATAATACGGGTCCGGAGTCACTTCTAATTTGACCCAGGCAATTCCTGTCGCAGCACGGGCTAGACGCGCCAGCCGAACGGCTTCGGCGGCATCGCGGGCGCCGGAGGTGTTGGGCAGCAGGAGGTATTTTTTTCGGTCAATCGCGGCCAGCAAATTGTCGTTGGGATTATCGATATCCACCCGACGCAGAGCAACCGTGACCATCTGTGTCCCGGAGGCCTCAATCGCCTGTGCCATAATTGCATTGGATGCGTATTTGCCGGTTCCGATGAATAATCGGGACTCAAACTCCTGACCTGCAATAACCAGCTTGTCCATATACTTTGCCTTTTTAAAATTACTTCAAAACCATGTTGTACCGTTATCCGCCGCCGACAAATCGAACCAATTCGATGACAGCATCTTCTTTTAATGCCGTCTGACCAAATGCCGTGCGAGGAATGATCTGTCCGTCGATTTCAGCAACTACAGTAGCCTGATCGATTTGCATTAACTTCAGCAGCTCACTGAGTGTGGCCGGAAGCCGATCCCCAAAATCCCGGACTTGTCCGTTGATTTTCAATCGTTTGTCCATGTGCCGCCTCGTAAAAGCATGAAATTTAATTCATTCAACAGGATTTCCGTGATGGCATTGGCCTGGTGATAGGCAGCGACCCCCACCCGCCCCGCCGTCAACGGAATACCGGGGCCGGTCCTCGAGACACCATCACCAACAAAGACCAGTCTGGGTGACAGACGTGTGGTGCTTATCTCATTGCTTCGGCCAAAACCCGCCAGACCGCTGACAGTGACAATAATCGTTTTTTTCATCTTCGACAATACAGTTTCAACAATCATCTGTTTCTGATCGGCCCGGTCAAAACATTCGGCAATAATATGGGCACCGGCAAAAACCTGTGGGATATTATCCGGATTCAGACGCACTTTGTTCCCGACCAGATTGGCATCGGGATCAATGCGACGAAGATTTTCCATGGACGCATCGACTTTATGGCGCCCCACCTGGTCATGAAAATAGTTCTGTCGATTTAGGTTGCTTTCTTCCACACCATCAAAATCAGCCAAAATCAGCTTGCCCACCCGCAGCCGCGTCAGCGCAACGGCCACATTGGATCCCAGTCCACCCAGGCCGGCAATCCCTACCACTGCGTTTTTCAGCTCAAAAAATGGACATGGCATTTTTGCCATTGGTTTTCACCTCAATCTATTCAGTCCACACACATCAGGGCAAAAAAAATACGCCCCTGGCAATCAGGGGCGTAAATAATCAATCCCTGTGCCTCCCTTCGCCGGCATTAACCGGATCAGGTTCAAAGGGTCTCCCGTAGGATTCTCAGCTCAGCCACCGGCCAAGCTCCCCTGACACTTTATAAGTATTTACGTTTCATCTTAGCAAAAGGTTGAGAAATAGCAATCATTTTTAAAACAAAGAACATTTATGACTCGCTTTGTCGCTATTTATTTTCCATCATAAATATGCCAAAAAAGGCATAAAACTCCTCATTTAACCTATTGCCTGAATGATAAATTAGCGTACAATGTGGGAAAATTATACCCAATATGGTAGCCATTGCGGGTCAGGAGAAAAATTCCATCTGGGATTTATGATAGCCAAAAAAAATAATTCAGCCGTATTTATCCGGGAATTTTTAAAGAATCCACGACAAATCGGGGCGATTTCTCCCAGCTCCCCTTATCTGACGGCCGA
>JBDKVE010000355.1:0-8628 GCA_039679345.1 Anaerohalosphaeraceae bacterium | reverse complement strand
GAACATCACGTCGTGCGGGTTGACCAGGTTTACCGCCAGAAACCATGGCTTGCCCTGCTGCTTCAGGTCCGCCGCCGGCCCGTGCAGCCAGTTGACTGCCGAGGCGGCAATCATGCCGTCGTGCAGGTAGCCGCCCCGCGTATGTCCGATGATATCACCGACTCCGCGATAATCAGAAAATCCGTAGGCCTCCATCTCCTTGGTAAATATCTTTTCGGGCGCCTCGAGCTTATTGGCTGTCTCAAACTCGCGGGTCAGGTGCCACTTGCCTTTGTAGGCGGTGTAGTAGCCGGCCTCGCGCAGCAGGTGCCCGACCGTCTTGATGTCGGTTGACATGCTCTGTATCCAGGGGAAGTTTGCATTGTCGAACATCCGCGTCTGCTGGATGTGGCGGCCGGTGTAGATCACGGAGCGTGAGGGCGTGCACACGCAGGAGTTGATGCGGTGATTCTCGAACACGACCCCTTGCTTGGCCAGCCGCTCGTGCGCCGGCAGGCGGAAGCCACGGGGCAGTTCATGCGCACGGAAATGGCGTTCCTGGTCCGTCAGGATGAACAAGATGTTGTAAGGCCCGTCCGTCGCCTTGCGAGGCGAAGAACTCGATGAAGGCACAGCCGCCATGGCCGGATTTTGCGGCAAAAGGCCGCTCATGGCCGTTGCCAGGGCACCTGCACCCGCGGTCTTGAGAAACTCGCGACGCGTTGCGCCCGGAGCGGATGGATTGACCTTCTCCATACCCTGCTGCTCGTTATGGTTTGTGATCATCGAACTGTTATCCTTTCGGTTTACTGTCAGGATTCATAAATACCAAATCATTCGTTATTGATCAAAAATCAATCTTCGCCCGTAATCCCGCGATATACGTCGTATCCACACGCTCACTGCTCGGGTGAATAATTTGGAAATTAGGAGAAACATGCAGCCATTTGGAGAACTCAAAATTATAGAAAACTTCCACACCCTGCGAGTCGCCGAAGTTCCGCGTGATAGCACTACCCAATTCATTGGAAAGCTGCGTATAAAAATAGCCGATACCCCAGGTGTCATTGTCCCGGCCATCTATCATGCCTTTGCCGCCCAGGCCGGCCCCGTAGAAGTTGGCGACGGAGCTTGTTTTGTCGTCGGCAGTGCCTAACCGGCCGAAAAAGCCGAATCCCTGGGTTTCGTCCTGTTCTTCCGTGTAAACATACTGATGCATATTGTACATCAGGCTCCATGAATCCTCCCCTTTGTCTAATCCCGTCGTACCTCCATACGGTCCGCCAATTAGCCACGGCGGACTCTGGTCCAGCAGTGTGAAATCCTTGGTGCTGTAGGTGGCAAGAAAAAGATGGTTGCCAGGTTTATCGAAAAATCTGGACGGTTGACTGTAAGTGGCCAAAAACACCTCTCCATCCTCAAAATCTTCATTAAACCCGCTGGTACTCGGATGGCCGTTGGCACCCAGTACCGTCACTGAAAGAATGGAATGGTCTTTGACGGTAACATCCGGAAGGAAAACCACGACTCCACCCCCCAACGCTGAAAGCGGGACAGTCCGATAGCCCACAGGCTGAAAAATATTACTCGCGTTCATAAATGTTGTTTTACCTTCTCCACCTGTAAATGCCGTTTCCGCAACACCGTTTATTGTGTTGATCTTCCCAAAATATACCGCAAGGCTTTCCGAGAGGAATTGCGTATACTTCACTTGACTGACAGCGACATCCCGATAATCGGATATCGGTAAAGCCCCGTCCGTGTTAACGGGGTTGAGTAACCCGGTATCAAAGTTGATGAATTCTCCAAACTGATGCTGAAGCTGTACATCCAGAGACGCACCCTGCCAGAGGCCCATTTTCTGGAAATCAAAGTGGATCCGGTAATCCATCAAGCCACCGTACTTCCAGCTTTTATCGGTTCCGCCGTGCAGCACCCCCTGATAGTACTGCGTGGCCGAAATATCAAAGGTGATGCCCTGCTCGGCAAGCTGGGTACGCGCCCCTCCCCAGTCGCCCAATAATTTGTTCCAACTGTAATTCGAAGCAGATTCCGCACGTGCATTTGAATTGATACAAAATGCACATATAATCGACATCAACAGAAAAACATAAACCGAGCATTTCATACTTTTTTTCATATCAATCGCCTTTCTTTTTTCTTGGGAATCAAGTGATTTTTCTGACGACGGCCTCCTGGCCCCTCCATCAAACAAATCATGCAGGCCATCCGGTGCATTGTCCGCAAGACAATGCAAATGCCTTTCACGGCATCCCCCTTTAAAAATGATGAAATAGTATGCGTCATAGCGGAGACCATAGCAGATAAAATATAACTGCACAACTCGTAAAATTACGAGGTATCACCAATATTTAACCCCAATACAGACAAAAGCAGAGCTATATCATCTCAAATACAATACTGGCAACCTCGGCGGCCGCATTTCGACCAGCCAGAGGCTTGCAGAGCTCAACCAGGTCCGCGCTGGCCTGTTTTAAGCGTTCGGCATTGCTCAGATAATCCATCGCCGCATCGGTAATCGGGTCAATCGAGGTAAAATACGGCATAAATTCCGGCACCAGCCGTCGGCCCGCCACGATATTCGGCAGCGACAGCACCGGCGTACGAATCAGCCACCGCCCCACCAGATGCCACATCAATCGGCTGGACTGATACATCACAATCATCGGACACGCCGCCGCGGCAACCTGAAGCGTCGCGCTCCCGCTGGCGACAATCGCCAGGTCAACCTGCTTGCACAAGTCCATCAGGCCGCCAATCTGCTCAAAACAGGAAAACCCGCTCAGACGGTGCTCATGGAGCAGGACCATCTTGGACATATCCGGCGCGGCCGTGTAAAAATGAGCCTCCGGATAGACCTTACTAATCTGGAGGGCAATTTGCTGCATTGCAGGCCAAAGTGTCTCGATCTCATGCCTGCGGGAACCCGGCAGCAAGGCTATCTTTGCCTGCTGGGGGAGATAGGTATCATAGGTCTTGAGATTTCGCTCCACCGGCTCAGTCAATTCATCAAACAGCGGATTGCCGACAAACGTTGCATCCACACCGCGCTGCCGGAACCAGTCCTGCTCAAAAGGCAAGATGCAGGCCAGCTTGTCGCAGCAGGCCTTCAATTTATGTATCCGCCACGGTGCCCACGCCCACAATTGCGGTGCCACGTAAAATAAGACCGGAATGTTCAGCTTCTTAGCTGCTTTGGCAATATGAAAATTAAATGCGGGCGAATCGCAGACAATCACCAAATCGGGTTTGTTTTGCTCCAGCGACAGCCGGGCTTTGTGAATCAGGCTTCGGTAATATCCAAGTTGCCCAAAGACTTTGTAAATCATCGCCGCCCTGTTGACGGTATTTTCCAGCAAGGCACAGCCGGCCTCTTCCATCTTTGACCCGCCAAAACCGACCCACACGACAGATTTTACCGAGGTGTGGCTCTCCCCCATCTTCCGGCCGCACTGGCGGATGAGGTTGGCACAATGCAGTTCGGCGCTGGGTTCAAGCGCACTAATGAAAATCCGTTTGGGCTGGGCGTCCGGCATCACGTGCTTTATCGAGTCAACAGGATAATTCCAATCACTAATCCGGAAATCGCCACAAGGCTAACCGCCATCGAAATGACAAAAATCCACATAAACCGCCGTTGCTGGCGGGCAAGAGTGTATTTCAAATAACGGTCCGTCGCGGTGAACGACCGACTCATCTGCTGAATCCATTCGGTCTGACTGACCGTATCGGTATCCAGTTTTTCGATTGAGTTGCTGAATTTGCCCAGATTATCACAAATCTCGCGGTCCACCTTGGCCGTCGCCTCCAGATGCTCATGAATCTGGCCCAGCTTGCCGGTTTGCTCGGCCGCCTGCTCACTCATTCCGGCCACCGACTCCAGCAATTTCTGGTCATTGGCGGTTTTGGTCTTTAACTCGGTCGTCAGGTCCTGCAGAATCTGCCGCTGTTCCTGAGCCTGCTGGGGCAGGCCGGACAGTAAGTCCGGAATCTGATTGATTTTATCGACAAGCAGCTCATTTTGCTGAATTTGCAGAGATATACTGGCGTTTATCTGCTCAAGACGATCCACCAGCTTATTGACCGCCTCGCCGACGATCTCGGCACTGTCTTTCTTGCGGACTAACGCAGGGTCCCCAGCGTTCGGCCCGCGCAGCGGCACCACAGTATTGGGACCATTGTTCAACAGCAGCAAATCATCTTCTGCCGTCGTAACCCGGCCTTTGCGTGCTTTCCATCGCTGTCCAACTTTGGACCACCATTGGCGAATCATCGTAAACTTCCCTTCACACCAAAAAACTCTGTCTCTGAACACAACGCCATTATGATAATCAATTCTCGATTTTTTTCAAAGCTTTTCGCAAATTCTACAAAATGGACGCAAGAATACAGGACGAGCGGAGGATTATCACGTACCTAAAAAATACTTGTCACCGATAAGCCGCAGCCAAATGGATTTAGTCATATACTTTGATTCTATATCTTGTTGACGTAGAATAAATATAGATCAGGTTTTCGTAACAATTCTCTCAAAAAAAGCATCCGAAAGAGAAAAATCCATCTTATTTGGACGGATTTTCCATAGAATTATCGACACAATATGAAGAAAATCGGTATATAGTATTGGATGGATTCAGTCAGCCGGCCAATCCCGGCCAAACAGAATCAGGAAATCACTTTTCAAGGTCAAACAGGAAAAAGGAATCGATCATGGAAAAGAATGCACGTATCACCATTATCACTGGACTTTGTCTAAGTCTCATGCTGTCTGCGATTTGTCTGGCCGCAGCGCCCCTGCCGCCGGAAATCGAAGACCCCGAATGTCTGGGGGTTAATAAGGAACCCGCCCATGCAACTCTGATGCCGTACGGCAATCTCAAGGAGGCACTGGCCGCCAAACGTCACGATTCATCCTTCTGCCGGAGCCTGAACGGCCAATGGAAGTTCAACTGGGTACCCACACCCGACCAGCGGCCTGTGGATTTCTACAAGACGGACTTTGATGTCAGCGGCTGGAAAGAAATTCCCGTTCCGTCCAACTGGCAGGTGCTCGGTTACGGCACACCCTACTACCGCAATGCCGGCTACACCTTCCAGAGAGACTGGCCGCGCGTCATGAGCGAACCACCGCAAAACTACACCGCCTATACCGAACGCAATCCGGTAGGCAGCTACCGGCGGGAATTTGAGGTTCCCAAGGCCTGGCAGGACCGCCGCATCTTTATGAGCTTTGACGGCGTGGATTCGGCGTTTTACCTGTGGGTCAATGGTCAACAGGTCGGATATAGTGTCAACAGCCGCAATGCCGCGGATTTTGACATTACCAAATATGTCAAGCCAGGCAAGAATATGGTTGCCGTGGAAGTCTATCGGTATTCAGTGGGCAGTTACCTCGAAGACCAGGATATGTGGCGGCTGAGCGGTATCTACCGCAATGTTAGCATCTGGAGCGCGCCGCAGGTTCACATCCGCGACTTTTTCATCAAGACTGATCTGGATGAGCAGTATAAGAACGCGACCCTCGAAGTCACCGCCAAGGTGAAAAATTACGGCGACAAGGCTTCTCAAGCCTGTACACTGGCCGGAGCACTGTTTAACAGCGAAGGCAAGGCGGCTGCCGATAAAGTGCAAATCGATGTACCGGCAATCGATCCCGGACAGGAAAAAATCGTGACTCTGACGATGCCGGTCACAGCCCCCGCCAAATGGAACGCCGAAACACCCACGCTTTACACGACCGTCCTAACCCTGGCCAAAGGCAAAAATGAAGAAATTATTTCGGCCCGGACTGGTTTCCGTGAAATCGAAATCAAAGGCCGGATATTTACCGTCAATGGCGTGCCGATCAAGCTTAAAGGGGCAAACCGCCATGAGCAGTGGCCTGATTCCGGCCATTATGTCACCGAAGAAAAAATGATTCGCGATTTGGAAGTGCTCAAACAGGGCAACTGCAATCATGTCCGCACCTGCCATTATTCGGACGACCCGCGCTGGTATGAACTGTGCGATGAGTGGGGAATCTATCTGGTGGCCGAAGCCAACGTCGAGTCGCACGGCTATGGTTATGGCCGCGAATCACTATCAAATCCCAAGGAATGGGAGGCGGCCCATGTGGACCGCAACGTCGCCAATGTCGAGAATTTCAAGAATCATCCTTCCGTGATTATCTGGTCACTGGGTAATGAGGCGGGATCCGGGCCAAACTTCCTTGCGGCCCTTCGCGCCATCAAGGCCATCGATGCGGACCGACCGACACACTATGAGCGATTTGGAATCGGGGAAGAAAATCCCGCCGACATCGACAGCCAGATGTACACCGGCGTGGGCGGCGTGGAACAGATCGCCTATTCAACAACTCTCACCAAGCCGTTTTATCTGTGCGAATATGCCCACGCGATGTTTAACTCGATGGGCTCCATCGGCGAATATAACGACCTGTTTGATAAGTACCCCACGCTTCTGGGCGGCGCCATCTGGGAATGGCAGGACCAGGGACTCTGGAACAGCCGCGACCCCAAACGGCAGTACATGGCCTACGGCGGCGGTTTTGGTGAAGTGCCCAACGATCATTACTTCATCCACAAGGGCGTGGTTTTCTCCGACCGTTCGCCCAAGCCGCATTATCCTGAAATGAAGCGGGCCTATCAGTGGATCGGCATCGAGGCCGACGATCTGGCCGCGGGCAAAGTCAAAATCCGCAACAGATATGCCTTTATCGATTTGTCGGGATTCAACGGCCAGTGGTCATTGACTGAAGATGGATCAGAGATCGACAGCGGCAAGTTTAAACCGACCAACATTGGCCCAGGCGAAGAACAAATCCTGACCGCTTCGTTCAGAAAAATCAATCCCAGGCCGGGCGCCAACTATTTCCTGCGTATCTGGTTTACCCTGGCTAAAAAAGAACTCTGGGCCAGGGCCGGTTTTGAAGTCGCCGCAGCACAGTTTGAAGTGCCTGTCAAAGCACAGGCGGTCGCTATTGACACGGCAAAATTCGATTCGCTCAAACTCAGCGAAAAAGATACACAAATCATTGTTTCCGGCGGGGGATTTTCCGTCGTATTCGACCGAACCGAGGGAACAATCACCCAACTGATACGGGATAAGGTTAACCTTCTGGCTGATGGCGGCGGACCCAAAATGCACCTGTGGCGGGCACCGCACCGCAACGATGATATGTGGGCATACAGGTCCTGGCAGGACTATGGACTGGACGACCTGAAACGCAGTACACTGAGCATTTATTCAAGCCAGCCCCAGCCTTCGACAGTGCGAATCGAAGCGGTCGTGCAGGCTGCAGGTAAAAAAGGATTTAATGTAACTCATTCGGCCATCTATACGATTTACGGTGACGGTTCCATCGTGGTCGATAACGCGATTGCCCCGATGGGACGCCGCATCCCGCTGGCCCGCATGGGCGTCCGGATGCTGCTGGATCCGAAATTGGATCAGTTCAGTTATCTGGGCCGCGGCCCGATGGAAAACTACAGTGACCGCAAACGCGGCTTTGATGTCGGACTTTACAGCAGCAGTGTCAAAGAACAGATGACCCCTTATGCCAAACCGATGGAATGCGGCAATCACGAAGATGTCCGCTGGGCGGCTGTTGGCGGCAAGCGTGTGCCGACACTGCTGGCCCTGGCCGACGGCGACAGCATGCAGGTTTCCGCACTGCCCTATACCGATGAAGTGATGACCCCGATTGAATACACCGTGGACCTGCCGGCCAGCACCAGCACCGTACTAACCCTGGCCGCACGGACACTCGGTGTCGGGTCCAACGGCTGCGGTCCGCGTCCGCTGGACCAGTATATTGTCTGGTCTGATCCGGCGACATTCTCGTATGTACTGCGTCTGCTGCCGAAGGGTCAGAATAATCTGTCGGCTGTCGGACGGATGGCCGTAGCGCAGGACCGGATCAAGCCGGTTCTGGGCGCACGGGATATGGCCGGACTGGTAACGCTGTCCTGTGCCGCTGCCAGCGCCAAAATCGAGTATGCCATTGATGGTGCCGAGTGGAAAACCTATACCGCACCTTTTGAGCTGGCCAGCGGAACCGTGCAGGTTCGTGCAACGACTTCGGGGCAGGCACCATATCAGGGCATGATTGTTTTCCCCGAAACCCCCGCGGCCAAGTGGAATATCAAGGCCAGCAGCTTTGAGCCGGATGAAGGCGAACCGATTCACGCCATCGACGGCGAGCCGGACACCTTCTGGCACAGCCGTTACAGCGGCGGCGCCCCGAGCCATCCGCATTTCCTGGTGATCGACTTCAAAAAGCCGCAGGATATTACCGCCGTGATTTACACCCCCCGTCAGGATATGACCAACGGACGGCTCAAAGACTATGAGATTTATCTGAGCAATGACCCCGAAAACTGGGGCCAGCCAGCCCTGAAAGGCCAGTTCCCGGGAAATGCCAGAAGACCTCAAGTGCTGAAGCTGGATACCCCCATCAATGCCCGCTATCTGAAAATTGTCGCCCTCAGCGAAGTCAGCAATCAGGCCTTCGCCAGCATTGCGGAAATCAACATCGAATCGAAACAGTAACCAGCAGACAACAAAAACAGCCCCGACTGATTCCCTTCAGCCGGGGCTGTTCCTCTTATTTCCGGTGATTTTTATAAA
>JBDKVE010000354.1:0-3489 GCA_039679345.1 Anaerohalosphaeraceae bacterium | reverse complement strand
TTGGGTAGTCGGATAGAGGCTGCAATTTTTAAGGATGCCGTATCGATCAGATCGATTGCCGCAGCCACATGATCCTTGTCAGCCGCCTGAGCGGGAAGATGATGAGCGACAATCAGCAGGGTATTGTCCGGGGTTCGGGCCGCGGCAATCGGTTCGCGGGCGACGGAAATACGGGAGCGTACTTTTTGTGTCTTGAGGTCATAGACAACGACTTCATTATCAAACCGATTGCAGATGTAAAGAGTCTTGCCATCGGCGGAGATTACAGGGGCTATGGGGGCAGAACCGGCCGGCAATGTAAAGACGATATTTATACTCTGCGTATCGATTATTGCGATATTACCGGGATTCAGGCCATAAGTGACATATAAGCGGTTTTGCATGTCATCCAGTGCCAGGCCCGAAGGTGCCCCATCGAGCGGGATCGAATGCACTATCTCTTTGGATTTGAGGCTGATGATGTCCACGCACTGCCCGGTATGCTGTGCGGAATAGGCCAGGTTGTCTTTTGTCGATAGTGTAATATCTAACGGGGACCGATAAGGATAGTCCTTTCCCAGAGGGAGTCCCTCGATACTCAGGGAATTTACCGACGGCTGAGCCTCATCAATTGAATACGCCCGGCCTGCCGCCATCCAAATGACAGTGATGACAGCTATTACCAGGCAGCCTAAGCCGGCAGAGAGGATGTTTTTTGAAAGGTTCACCTGAGTATTCATATCCTGACGCCTTTACTTTCCACTACGACTTTGGATAAAGGCTTGAATGTTGTCGCGTTCAGTTCGCTCCATATTTCGTCGTTTTTCAAGGAAGTGTTTATATTTTTGAATTTCCTCCTGCGACCAGGCATTTGCTTCGGTGTAGTCGCCGCAATATGGTACTCCCAGATCAATCCAGAGGGCAATGGTCTGAAGATCGCGGGGCGGCAGGGAGACATCATGATGGCCTTCTTCAAGCATTTTGATCAGAGGGCTTTTGGCGGCTCCGGCCGAATAAGGCGGCTGTATCGATGGCTCGGACTGAGGATGGACCCATCGTACCGGGCCTTCCGAAGGGGCTTGAAATGCATTCATGGAAGGGCCAATCAGGGCCAGATACGCATCGCTCCAATACCGTTTCGCTTCCGGATCCAGATTGGGGGTACTTAACAAACTGAATGCCCGCGGTTTTGGATTGTTTTCAGCCTGTTTCGAATCCGGCTTTGCCTGTTCGGTAATTCGCATCAGGGGATTGTTTGCAAACCAGGAATCCGTACGGTCGTTGTGGCAGACGATACAATTGTGGTCCAGAATCGGCTGAACTCTCTTGATGAAGCTGAAACCTTCAACTGGACCGTCTGTGGATTTGAGCGGCTGGGCACCGGCACGCATGGCCTGGCTGGCCTTGTGCAATGACGGTGCGGCCTGCTTGTTTTCGCTGTGACAACCAATGCAGGAAGATGTCTCACCCGGCTGAAGCGTGGACCAGGATCGCATCGTCTGGACGGCATGGCCCTTTGCATCCAGGGCCTGAAAATAGACGGGCGTGCGGGCCGGAACTTCAAACATTGCCGAACCGTCATCATGTACTTTAGCCTGTCCCAGCACGGTCTTGACATCCCAGCAGCCGAAGATCGAAACCGGCGTACTGATCAACGCTCCGCCGGCAGGACCATGATTTGAGTTATTCCCGATTCCAGCAGGGCGGTACTCCAGTGCGATAACGCGCAGATTACGGATTGTTCCTCGCGGGATGCCTTTTAGCCCCGGCCCTTCATAGACGTCCTGGACGAAGTAAATACCCTTTTCCTTACGATAATCCACGGTACTGGGTTTGACATGGGGTTGCGGTCGGGTACCCAGTGTGGCCATGCGACCGGTTGATATTCCCTTGTTGGTGTCGATATCCAGTAATTCACGCCGACCGTCCATATCCATCAGGTAGAGACCGAAGACGGTTTGATAACGTCCATGGTCATTGCCTTCCCAGCCCCGAGGCACATAGCTGACCAGAAAATGCCGCTCATCCAGCGGCCAGGGATACATAAATAAGTCGCCATCCTGACCATACGCATCGATGTGTTCGGCCGGTGTTTCTCGTAGAGGGGCGACCAGTTGGGCGCCTTGATTTTCCTGACGTCCGCGGGCAGAGTCAAGCACCCCCAGTTTGCCCGCCTGCAAGGAGTGATGGCCGGTAAAAACCGCCAAGAGTTTCTGTGTGCCGGGAATATTTCGGGCGTGAATGATTGTTGTGGGGAACCAGGAATTATTGCCGTAGAAGGCTGTCTGGGCTGTACCATCAGGAAGCATCTGGAAAAGACCCTGCGGATAAATCTGGCCGCGGTCGTTGTATTCCCATCGTGTATAGAGAATGCGGCCGTCTTCGGTGACCGTCGGATAATTGGTGTGGACCTGGTCAAAACCGAGACGCCGCAGAAATCGGCCGTCCGTCCTGCAGGTATAAAGATTGGATACCTCCGTCCACCAGCAATCGACAATCTGCACACAGCGTGTGGAATTGAACAGGATATCACCGTTGGGCAGAAAGACCCCTTCGTAATCGGCATGGCCCAAATCGTGGGTAATGGTCATGACTTTACGAGTCGCCGCATCCATGATATACAGGCCGTAGTCGTCTTCAATATCGGATTTTTTCCATGAAAACAGGATGCTCTTGCCGTCCCAGGAGGTATCGACATCACGAATGACGCCATCGGGGGCATCCAGAAGCGTTTCAATGATACCGAACAGGCCTTCCATCCGCAGCAGGCATAACTGTGAACCGGGCCGGAAATGCCGTTCTGCCTGAGCATCGCTCAGACCTTCGGTGTAGGCATAATGCGAACCGCCTATGTTATAATGGCGGGCAAAAACGATACCTCGCAGTCCTCCTTTGAGCAGCGGTGTCAGCCGCTTAGCCCGCCTTGCCTGACAGGCTTTAAGATACAGAGCCGCCAGTTCCGCATCATCTCTGCGTGCGGCGGCATCTGCTAATTGCCGTTCCAGCGTGTTCCCCTCATCACCGAGTTCGGTCAGGACACGCCGGGTCATTTGAATCCAGCGGTTTGGATTTATCCCGGTAAGCAGATTAGCCAGCTTATCGCCAATCCATTGGGATTGCGGCTGCCATCCGCCCTGACCGCCGGCCGGTACGTGTGCCCACAGCGGCTCATCCAACCCATCCTGCAGCATCCAGTCGCAGGGGATGGGAAAACGCTGTTCTAACTGACGCCACACCTCTTGTGCGGCTGCCTGGTGTTCGGATTGCTGTGAGAGTTGTGTTTTTGCGGCATGCAGGGCATCCACCCACTCAGTGGCTGTGGTGTCGGTTATCGGTGCGGCATACCCCTGAATACTCAAAATCAGAAAGCCGGCGCATAACCAGAGTAAAACGAAAGTGGGGGATTTCACGTGCCCTCTTTTCGGCAAGGCGAGGCATTCCTTCAAAAATGACCTTAGATGATTGTGTTTTTTGCCTATCATACTGTTATTCGACTTGTCATTCACGGTA
>JBDKVE010000353.1:0-13454 GCA_039679345.1 Anaerohalosphaeraceae bacterium | reverse complement strand
GCCAATCAGGGTCGCCAGCGTCCGGCACCACCGGGCCACGGCCGTTTTATAGACAATATTCTTCATGACCGGCAGCCGCAGCTTAATCCAGTCCAGCCCGTACCGTCCGGACTTAAACTGACGAATGAACTTGAATAGCGAGACAAATGCGAAGGGTGAAAGCGCCACTAGACCCGCATTAAATCCCTTTCGGCCCAGCAGCCATTTACTGATGCTCAGCAATCCCTGAGTCAGCGCGGGCAATCCGGCCTTGCCGTCGGACATATCTGCAAGCACTTCCGAGAACGTCGGGACAATAAAAATCATCAATCCCAGCACGATAAACAGCGCCGCCGTCATCACCACCGCCGGGTACACCATCGCGCCTTTGATTTTGGATTTCAGTTTCTCGGCTTTTTCCATAAAGTCCGCAACACGTGCCAGAATGACATCCAGCACACCGCCGACTTCACCGGCGGCAACCATGTTCACAAACAGCCGGTTGAAGCACCGGGGATACTTGCTGAATGCCTCCGACAGCGTCGAGCCGCCTTCAATATCATCGGCGACATAGCCGATAATCCGTTTGAAGGGACCTTTTTTCTGCTGTTCTTCCAGAATACGCAGTGACCGCAAAATGGCCAAACCTGCATCCTGAAGTGTGGACAACTGCCGGGCAAACTGGGTAACAACCTTGATTTTGACCTTCTTATTGGCACCCTTGCGTTTCGGTGCGGCGGCGGTGGATTTAACCGCAACCTTTTTGCCGGCACCATGTGCTTTAACCTTGGTTGGAAATAATCCTTTGTTGCGGATTTTACTGATCGCCTCTTTACTGCTGAGGGCCTCAATCTCCGCTTTGACCTCATTGCCTTTGGCGTCCAGCGCCACATATTCAAAAGTAGGCATCGTTCACCTCCCTATTATTCTTCCGCCGCAATCGTCTCGCGAGCGATTTCATCAATCGTGGTAACACCATCATAAATCAAAGCCAGTCCGTTTTCGCGCAGCGTTTTCATTCCTGCGGTCCGAGCCGCCTCACGCAACACGGATGTCGACGCATGATTCATAACCAAATCACGAATTTCATCATTAAATATCATGATTTCATAAATACCTGTCCGTCCTTTATAGCCCGTATTATTACAGTTCTCACAGCCGCGGCCGTAATACAGCTTTTTGCCCCTGACATCTTCATGGGTTAAACCCAATTCCATCAACTGTTCTTCCGAAGGCGTGTATTCTGTCTTGCAGTGATTGCATATTCTTCGAACCAGACGCTGGGCAATAATCCCTTCAATCGTTGCCGTAGCCAGGAATGGCTCAACGCCTAAATCCAGCAGACGAGCGATCGTGCTTGGTGCATCATTGGTATGCAGTGTTGTAAATACAAGGTGGCCGGTCAGGGATGCCTGAATCGAAATTTCAGCCGTCTCCAAATCGCGAATTTCGCCAACCATGCAGATATCCGGGTCCTGACGCAAAATAGAACGCAGGCACCTGGCAAACGTCAAACCGATTTCCGGCCGGATCTGAACCTGGATTAGGCCGTCAATATCATATTCCACGGGGTTTTCTGTGGTAATAATTTTGGTATCAATTGTGTTGAGAGACTTCAGGCAGGAATACAAGGTGGTTGTTTTTCCGGATCCCGTCGGGCCGGTTACCACGACAATGCCGTTGGGCTTGTTAATGAGCTGATTGACCATATCCAATTCACGCGGACGAAGGCCCAGCATATCCAGCCGCAAATCGACCTGCGTTCGGTCCAGAACACGCAACACCACGCTTTCACCAAACATCGTCGGCAGCACACTGACACGCAGGTCAACCGGGTTGCCGCCTACGACCAGCGGAATACGTCCGTCCTGCGGCAGCCGGCGTTCTGCAATGTCCAGGTTGGCCATAACTTTAATACGACTGGACAATGCAACCGCAATGCTCTTTGGCGGCGGTACCATTTCATAAAGAATCCCGTCAATACGATAACGCATTTTGAATTCATCTTCAAATGGCTCAAAATGAATATCCGAGGCCTTGTCCCGAATGGCCTGAAGAAGCACATAGTTCAGCAGCTTTTTAACAGGATTGGATTCGGCTAATTCCTTAATATCTTCCAGGTCAATGCTTTCGCCCCGTCCCTGGAATTGTTTGATTGTCTGGTCCCCCTCGATTTCCCCAATTAAGTCCCCCAGACCTTCTTTATCTTCTTTATAATATTTATCCAGGGCGGCCGTAAGGGATTCAGGGTCTGTTACTCTGGATTCAACTGAAAAACCAAGCAAAGTACTCAAGTCATCTGTTGCACGGAAATTATCCGGATTATCGATTGCAACCGTAAGTTTATTACTGGATTTGTCATATTTAAGGGGAAATATACGATAACTCCGAGCCATTTGTGCGGGAACCTGGTCAATCACGGCCTGAGATACTTCTGTACTTTCCAGCTCCACATATTCCATCCCGCGTTGGCCGGCCAGAGCGATCCGCAAATCTTTGGGTTTGATAAAGCCTTTTTCGATGAACACTTCACCGAGCTTCACCTGCCCCTTACGTTCTTCCTGAACCTTCAGACATTCGTGAACCCTCTCTCGAGTCAGTAATCCCATCTTAATCAGGATACGACCGATTGTTCTGCCTTTTAATTCATTTACTGGAGGTATCTTAGCCATTTCTAAAACTCCTGAGCCTTTTTCCATCAAAGGCCTCGTCTATATGATTATAAGGCCTAAAGACGTCCGCGGCAAGCTCGCAAACAAAAAGACACTTAGTATATTTAATACACAATCCTATTTTCTGCCAAAATAACACGCCATTTCGATAAAATACAATATTTTTTATTTAATCTGAATCAGAAATAATGCTCATTTTTTTCATTTATTTTATATAGACACACGGCATATTTAACATCAATAGAGGCTTATTTCGTCATAAAGATATAAAAAAAGGCCGATTTTTGTCGGCCCCTAAGAGAACCAATACTGAGAAGGTGTTAACCACCCTGCAATACTGGACCATACTCTTCCTCAATGGATTTTTTGGCATGTTGACCTAAAGATTGTCCTAATTTCTTTTCGGCTTTCTCAAGAACTGCGGCCGGATACCTTGATTTATCTATCAATTCTTCTAAAGCAATCAGGTCATTATCATACAATTCCCACAAGTGATCATCCAATAACTGCATGCCAATCTTTTTACCAATTTGAATGCTGGACTCAATACGATAGGTCTTATTTTCACGAATCAGGTTGGCAATGGCAGGCGTAACCACCATAAACTCATACGCTGCAACTCGACCTTTCCCAGTTTTTTTAGGACATAATGTCTGGCTGAGCACCGCAATCAGGTTGGTACTCAATTGGACGCGAATCTGTTCCTGCTGATTGACTGGAAACGCGTCAACGATACGGCTAATCGTACCCTGACAACCTGTGGTATGCAGGGTGCCAAAAACCAAGTGGCCGGTTTCCGCCGCTGTAATGGCCGCTTCGATGGTTTCCAGGTCGCGCAATTCACCGACCAGAATCACGTCCGGGTCCATACGCAAAGCCCGACGCAGGGCTTCGGAAAAAGTCGATACATCCAAACCAACTTCTCTTTGGTTAATGACGGATTTTTTGTGGCTATGGTAATATTCAATAGGCTCTTCGACAGTGATAATATGCATGTCGAGATTTTCATTGATATAATTAATCATACTGGCCAGAGTAGTCGTTTTACCTGAACCTGTCGGGCCGGTCACCAGAAACAAGCCTCTCGGACGGCGACACAAAGCAGCACAAATCTTGGGCAATCCAATTTGTTCAAAGCTTAACAGGGCCGAAGGAATCAGACGCAAGACCATCGAAATGTAGCCCTTTTGACGAAACACCGATGTTCGGAAACGCCCCGCATCTCCAAATGCGAAACCAAAGTCCGTACCTCCCACTTCCTGGAGTTCCTGCTGATTTTTTTCCGGCGTAATACTTTTCATTAATGCGACTGTATCATCCGGCTCTAATACCTTGGTTTCCAGTGAACGTAAACGCCCGTGTAAACGTAACACGGGGGGACGACCCACAACAATATGGATGTCAGAGCCACCCATTTTGATGCAGGCTTCCAATAATCGGTCAATATGTAGTGACGCCATGCGTTGATCCTATAAATACAATAAAGACATTTTTTATCCAGCCTGATCCACAACGAGACCTTCGGCCTGTGTAACACGAGATATTTCTTCAGGGGTTGTTATGCCCTTAAACACCTTCAGCCGTCCATCTTCGAGCAAGGATCGCATCCCGCCGGCCAAAGCCGCCTTTCGCAGGGCACTGGTTGGAGCCCGCGTGAACGCCAGTTCTCGAATCTGGTTATTCATTTCAAGCATTTCAAATACTGCAATTCGCCCTTTATATCCTGTGCCGGAACATTTTTGGCACCCGGCACCTTTGTACACCGGATGTTTTCGTAAGTCGTCCGGTGTAATATTCATCAATCGTAGAAAATGCGGATCGGGGTGCTGGTCTACAGTCTTGCATTCCTTGCAAATCACACGGACAAGCCGCTGCGCCATAATGGCCTGAATGGAGCTTGCCACCAAAAACGGCTTGATTCCCATATCGATCAAACGGGTGATTGCACCGGGGGCGTCGTTGGTATGGAGGGTACTGAAGACCAAGTGACCGGTCAGGGCGGCCTGAATGGCAATATCCGCCACGATACCATCGCGGATTTCACCGATGAGAATAATATTAGGCGCCTGACGCAGCATCGACCGCAGAATTTTTTCAAAGGTCAATCCGATATCCGCCCGGATCTGACACTGATTGATGCCCTTAATATTGTATTCAACCGGGTCTTCGGCGGTAATAATTTTCTTGTCGGGCCGGTTTAATTCCTGGAGTGCAGAATACAGAGTGGTCGTTTTTCCGCTGCCGGTCGGTCCTGTTACAAGGAAAATGCCATTGGGCCGACGAATGATCTTATTGAATCGCTCATAGTTGTCTGCTTCAAAACCAATCGCCTGAATACCGATATTGACCGAATCCGGACGCAAAATACGCAATACCGTACTTTCACCATGATAGGCAGGCAGAGCTGAAACACGGAAGTCAATATCCTGTCCATCAATATTGCGCTTAATACGACCGTCCTGCGGCAGTCGGCGTTCGCCGATATCCATCCCAGACATGATCTTTACACGGGCCAGTACCGAAGCCTGCATGTTTTTAGGGATATTGTCACGTTCCACACAAACGCCGTCAATACGATAACGCACGCGAACCCTGTCCGTCATCGGTTCGACATGGATATCGCTGGCTCTCAGCCGAACCGCTTCGTCGATAATCAGGTTAACCAGACGGATTACCGGACCATCATCCTCTTCGCCACTCATTTCAGCCCGGCGAATTTCAGCCTGCAGCGTTTTACCGGCAGCGACCAGTTCTGCTGCTGTCGCGTCAATACTATTGCGTACTTCATCAAGGCGCGTATTAATATAATTATCAATCTTGGTTGGAGACGCCAGGCAGCAATTCAACTCTGTATTCAGACGAAAACGCAATAAATCCAGCAAATCCAAATCCAGGGGGTCTTTGATGATCAGTTTGAGGGTGCCATTTTCTTTGCTGATTGGTAAAATTCGGTGCTTTTTAATCAGTTCTTCGGGTATGAGCTGCTTTGCATTTTCGGGGACTTCGACTTTATCCAGGTCAACATAGTCCATCCCAAATTGTTTCGCCAGCGCCTCGAAGACCTGGTCTTCATTCGCCAATCCCATCTGGATGAGCATCTCACCCAAACGTTTATTGGATTCCTTGGCCTTTTTGATGGCCTTTATAAGGTTCTCTTTGTCGACAAGCCCCTTCGCATAGAGAATCTCGCCTAAATGTCTCCTCTTTTTTATCATTCGGTCCTTTCTATCCGCAATTTGCCCGAATTTCTTAAAAAATATATTATAACATAACTTCGGTTTACGTCAAACCCCCAGTTTCAATCGAAGCATATTTAATGCCATCAACGCTGCTCGCTGACGTATCATGTCCCTTGAAAGCGGGGCAAAACGAAACTCTCGAACCTCGACCTGGTTTTCCACGGCGACCGCAATATAAACCAATCCTATGGGCTTTTGTTCGGTTCCGCCTCCCGGCCCGGCAATACCAGTAATCCCTATTGCTGTATCGGCTGCTGCTTTTGTTTTAGCCCCAAGCGCCATGGCTTTTGCTACAGGTTCACTCACCGCTCCATACGTCTCCAAAAGCTCTTTGGGCACCCCTAAATCCCTGATTTTCGATTCGTTACTATAGGTAATCCAGCCGCCAAGATAATAATCACTACTTCCGGCGGTATCTGTAAGCAATTTTCCAATCAGTCCGCCTGTGCAGGATTCTGCAGTCGCAAGGGTCATTTTCCGCTGTTTAAGCCGCTTTCCTACCACTTCCGGCAGTGATTCATCGGTGGTACTGTAGACCAGCGGCCCTAAAATCAAAGCAATCTCCTTTTTTTGCTGATCAACTATAATTTTGGCCTGATTGAAATCATCAGCAGTTGCAACCACATGAAGCGTGATATCCCCTCCGGAAACGGTACAATTTAACAGAGGATTACGGCCACGTTTCATCCTGTTACCCAATTGCTGAGCAATTATAGACTCACCGGCTCCATAACAATGCATACATTCGGTCAGGACGACCGGACCAGATTTTTGCGAACCTATTACAGGACATATATAATCTTGATACATAGATTTCATTTCAACAGGCACGCCGGGAACTGAAAATAATTCTTTGCCGTCGAAACTCGCATGCATCCCGGGAGCAGTCCCCACCGGGTTTGGAATCACGGCGACTCCTTTTGGAATGTATGCCTGAACCGCATTGATGGGGGCCATAGGTACTTTTCGCGCCTCAAAAAAGGCCTTCATCCCGTCAAATAAATCCTGCTTAAATTCCAATTCGACGCCAAGGAAATCCGCCACAGCCTGACGGGTCAGGTCGTCGTCTGTCGGCCCAAGCCCCCCTGTCACTAAAATTATGTTTGCAATCTCAGAAGCCTGCTTAAAACAGCAAACAATGCGTGATATGTCATCCCCAACAACCCAAATTTCTTCGGTGGGAATCCCCAGTTCAAGCAGTTGGGTGCTGAGCCAATGGGCATTGGTATCCAGGGTCCTGCCATTCAATAACTCATTGCCAATACTAATGATACATGCTTTTTTCATAGCTTGACAATCGCCTTTACAGCCCCGTCTTTATACCCTGCTACCATGTCAAAGGCATCCTGGGTATGATCAAAATCGAATTCATGAGTCACCATAAAGTCCAGCTCAACCTGTCTGCTGGCCTGCATATCGATTGCCTTCTGCGTACAGTGATTTTGCCGGCGGACATTAATCATGGTAATTTCTTTGCGGCGGATTTGGTCCGGGCAAAAGCTGACACGATTTTCTCGCGGAATTCCCACCATCATAAGCTTTCCGCCGGGTTTAAGCAATTCTATCCCCTGATCCAGTGTTTCCTGCTGGCCAGCACATTCATAGACGATATCCATACCGCCGGGTTCGAGCCTGGAAATGGATTGCACGATATTTTCCTGATGCAAATTACCGACCCAATCGGCCCCATTTTCCCGGGCCAACTGGACACGTTCTCGGATGATTTCGGTCATATAGATAGCCCCCGCTCCCAAGGCTTTGGCGGCAGCCATACAACTCAATCCAATCGGACCTGCACCAAGAATCGTAACCTTAGCACCAGAAAATACTTGCGACTGCCTTACGGCATAAAGGCCAATCGCAAACGGCTCAACAAGGACTCCCTGATTTGCGGTCAATTTGCCATCAATATCAAAACAGCACTCTGCCGGCATGACCAGATATTCACTGAGGCAACCCGGTATCTGTCCGGGACAACCCAAAAAGACCATTTTCCGGCAGGTATGCGCACGTCCGGCAAGGCATTGATCGCATTTATGACAGGATATTCCAGGCTCTACGGCAACTAATTGTCCCGGTTTGAGATGATGGACAGCCGAACCGACTTCTATCACTCGTCCGGCACATTCGTGCCCAACCACAAACGGATACTGAACGATCTGACTGCCAATCCGGCCGGTTTCAAAATAATGAATGTCGCTGCCGCATACTCCAACCGATTCAACCTTCAGCAGAACATCATCAGGACGGATAATCCGAGGGTTGGGTATTTCCCTCATTTCCATCTGGCGAATACCGGTCAGGACTTGCGCTTTCATAGATTTCTCAAAACAAAAGACTCTGAAAAAAAATCCTTGTTTAAGCTATCCTAAGCCAAAACAAGGATCTACAGCGGGCGATCGGAATCGAACCGACATGACCAGCTTGGAAGGCTGGAGCTTTACCACTAAGCTACGCCCGCAGTTTGAGTTAACGAACAACCCATAGCACTGGCCATATAATGACTTAAAAAGTCAGGATTGTCAACCCAAAGCTCAATAAATTTACTGAAAAAGTCTAAATCTTTGAGGATTATTAATATGCTATAATCAACTTAACTAATCCGGCTGACGCTGCAGGAGGGTAATGATTTCCTCTTTTTTGGGCAATGCGTCCTGCACCCCAAATCGGCTGCGTGTCAGGGCTTCAGCCGCCACGGCAAACCGTACTGCGGCATCGGCGGAGTCTTTGGCTCCGCAACAGGCCGCCAGTGCCCCGCAAAAGGCATCCACCGCCCCGCTATTATCGACAACTTCAATTTCGATTCCTGGGATATGCCGGCCGCCCTGCCTGTCCGTCAATAACGCGCCTCGCCAGCCAAGGGTTATTACAACACAATTGGCCCCTTTGGCCACTAATTCGGTCCCCACCGCCTTTAGTTCAGCAATCCCGCCTGCTCCCAATTCGCTGGCACAGGTGAAATCAGCAAACCGAACGATGAGCATATCCACATTGTAGAATTCCATCGGCCAGTTTAATCCAATGGTCGCATCCCGACCATGATTGGGCAAACAGACATCCAGTACTACGCGACGTTTGTGGATTTGGGCTGTCCGGATAGCTGAGACAATTGCTTCTTGAGGTAACTGGCCGCAGACCAGGCAAACATCAGAAGTGGCGATAAGCTGTTCAGCCGCAGCGTATTCGATTTCATCACGGCCTATGGTTCGATTGGCCCCTGCACAGACACAAATGCTGTTTTCCCCCATGGGATCAACCATGGTAATCGCCGTTCCCGTACTGATGGCATTGGAGGTATAGACCAGATCGGTGTTAATATTATATTGAGACAGATTTTTCTTTATTAATTGACCAAAACAGTCATCCCCAACGCGTGCAATCACCGATACTTCACATCCGCACAAAGCGGCTTGAATAGCCCTGACAACCCCAGCCCCCATCGGGTAATAGGCAAAAGACGAACCCTCTACGGTACGTCCCGGTGTCGGGATAGACTGACATTTGACCGCCATATCTACGAATACGGGACCGATGATAACAACTTTTGGAATCCGTTCCGCCATATAATGACCCCTTTATCTGGGTAACATTTTTAACTTTATGAAGAGTATAACAGAAAGTCTCCTAAAAAAAAGATTTTGATATAAAAAACTCATATTTCTCTGTGCGGTCTGATTTCAGAAGCGAAGCTATAGGGTTAATAGTAGATTAAAATTATCTATTAGGAACTAATCTAAACCTGTTATCTGAAAACACCCCGAAAGATAAAGAACTTCATTTGAGTCATAAAATCTTGACCAGTATAGAGGCAGATGCTATAACATATCTCAATTATCCTGAAAGGTTTGCGGATGGTACAAGTCATTTGTATTGCCATAGCGGGTGCCCTCGGCGCCCTGTGCCGATGGGGAATCGGCAGGCTGGCGGTACGTCTGTTTGGGCCTTCTTTTCCTTACGGGACGCTTATCGTCAATATTCTGGGTTGTTTTCTCATCGGGCTGATTATGCATCTTTCACTGGCCTCGGTTCGTTTTAGTCCGGTACTTAAATTGACTTTGACGGTGGGCTTTTTGGGAGCCTTAACCACGTTTTCCTCATTCAGCTATGAAACGATTGTCTTAATTGAAAAAAGCGGCTGGACGGCAGCCGTGATGAATATATCCATGAACCTGCTGTTTGGGATTCTGGCCACGCTTTGCGGACTGATCCTTGGTAAAACTTTATTTGGAGAAATCCTGTCATGAAACACAAAGCCATTTCCACCTTATCGACGCTGTTTCTATTCCTTCAACTGATTACTTTTTCGGCGGTTTATGCCGCAGAGAGCAAAGAGAAACCGCTCTTTGATTATCAGCGAAGCCAACTCAAAAACGGGCTTACCATCATTACACTGGAAGACTTTTCCTGCCCAATTGTCGCCGTGCAGGTCTGGTACCAGGTCGGCTCCAAGAATGAACGAGCCGACCGGCAGGGATACGCTCACATGTTTGAACACATGATGTTTAAGGGGACCGAAAATGTCGGCCCCAAGGATCACTTTCAATTTCTACAGAAAACCGGCGGAAGCACCAATGCCTATACGAGCTTTGACCAGACGGTTTATGTCGAAACGCTGCCGGCCAGCCAGTTAGAGCTGCCGCTGTGGCTGGAAGCAGAACGCATGGCCTTTCTGAAAATTGATCAAGAATCGTTTGATACGGAACGCCATGTCGTCGAAGAAGAATTGCGTAAAGGTGAGAATGAACCTTACGGCAATCTTTATAAGAAACTGGCCGCAATTATTTTTAAGGATGCCCCCTACTGCTGGACACCGATAGGAAGCATCGCCTGCCTGCGAGCCACCAGTGTGGCCGATCTTCGAGCCTTCTGGCAGCAGTATTATATTCCCAATAATGCGACGCTGATTCTTGTCGGCGCTATTAAACACGACAAGGCCGTCCAGATGGCCGAACAGTATTTCGGCTGGATTCAGAAACGGCCTGAGCCGCCGCGTGTCAGTGCCAATGCCTCCAAGCCGGATAAACCGCAGATTGTAGTCATTGACGATGAGAATGCTCCTGCTGCCGTGGCCGGATATATTTTCCGGACGGTTCCGCTGGGACATAAAGACCAGGTGGCATTGGATTTTCTGTCCTCGATTCTTGGCGGAACACAAAGCAGCCGTCTTTACCGTGACCTGGTCGCGGAAAGTCAAACCGCGATGTATTGTGCGTCGATGACCTGGAATCTTCAGCAGGATGGAATTTTTGCTGCGGGTGCGGTACAGGCCCTCGGCACCGATGCCAAGACGATTCTTGAGCAAATTAAAAAACATATCGAGAAGATTCAGAAAGAAGGTATCACGGATAAAGAGCTTCAGACGGCCCGAAATCAGCAACTGCGTTCGGTGATTACGGACAATCTGAATATTGAGAGTAAAGCACAGGTGCTCGGCACGGCGGCTGTCACCATCGGCGATCTGGAGTATGCCAATACCATTCTTGACCGGATCCGGGCGGTCAAGGCGGTGGATGTTCAGCGGGTCGCCAATGAATACCTGCGTTTTGACCAGGGTTTTGAAATCTCGGTCAAGCAGAATCTCAGCGGGATGCTCAAGGCAAGCAAAGATGATGAAACGGGTGGAGTTACAGCCGAGCCTGAAAAACAGACTCCTCCGGCCGGCAGAACGGGCGAAAAACGACCTGATACATGGTCGGCCAAGGCGCCCATAGCCAAATCTGAAAATGTAGACCTGTCGATGGCTTATTCGGAACATCAACTGAAAAACGGCATCAAAGTAATCGTCGTCCCCAACCATGAAGTGCCGTTTGTTTCCGTCAAACTCGGCTGCACACAGGGGGCGGCAACAGAAACCAAACCCGGCACCGCCAATCTTGCCTTGCAGATGCTGGATCGCGGCACCACCAACCGCTCCGAAAAACAGCTTGCCGAAGAATTATCGCTGTACGCCATTGGCCTGGGCGGTTCAGCCGATATGGATAATTGCCAGGTCAACATGGGCTGTCTGTCCGAACATCTCGAAAAAGGCATGAACCTGCTGGCCGATGTGGTGCTGAATCCGTTATTTGACACTGCCGAATTTGAAAAACTTCGCAAACAGACGCTGACCTCGCTTTCGGTCAATGAAAAGACGCCGGAATATCTGGCCGACAAGGAATTTTCGTTCCGCCTGTTTGGGACCCACCCCTATGCCCGCAAAGTGGAAGGCAACAGCGCCGACATCGAGAAATTGACCGCTGACGACCTGAAAAGCTGGTGGAAGTCATTTGTGCGTCCGGATAAATCCATCTTAATCTTTTCGGGTGATATTGAAGCCCAAAAAGCCATCGCCCTGGCCGAAGCCAGTCTTGGAGGATGGACCTGTGATGCGGCCCAGCCGGAAGTCAAACTGGCAGAGATTCCCCAGCAGGAAAAAAACCATATCTGGCTGGTGGACAATCCCGGCAGTGCTCAGGTACAGCTTCGGGTGGGATGCCGTTCCATTACCCGTAAAGATCAGCCGGATTACTTTACCAGCCGCGTGGTCGGCAACTATTTCGGCGGGTCATTCCACAGCCGGATTAATGAAACCCTGCGTGTCCAGAAGGGATTGACCTACGGCGCGTTCGGCTCCTACGCGGCTCAGAAAGAGGCGGGCTATTTTGTTGTCGATACCTTTACCAAAAATGAAACCGCCGGTCAGGCGATTACATCGATTATCGAATTGCTGGATCAACTCCAGAAAGAAGGTCCGAATGCCGAGGAACTGGAGTTGTCCCGCAGTTACATTACGGGCAGTTTTCTCCGCCGGCGTGAGACCCCCCAGCAGATGGCCAATGACCTGTGGCTGATTGAAGCCGAATCTCTTGGCAAAGATTATTATGATAAATTGATGGCAGGCGTCAATGCCGCAGATGAATCCAAGTGCATGGCTCTGGCCGACAAGACCATCAACACGGATCAATTGACGATTGTGGTCGTAGGTGATGCCGAAAAGATTAAAGCGGACCTCGAAAAAATTGCCCCGGTTACCGTGGTTGGCAAAGAACAATCGTAAAGGAAAAATGCTACTGCCCGGCCGTCCATTGAATCGCCTGATACAGCAACTTGCGGTATGCGGGGTGATGATAGGCGTCCGGGCCGTGGCCTAACTGGATACCGCAGATTCTGGCCCGGCGGTAATGTCGTGCCCAGCCGACTTCTTTCCGGCTGGTTGGCTCGTCTACCGTCAGAAGAATTTGATTATCCGGTTCGACTTGGTAGCCTTTATAGGTTTCGTCCACAATCGTAAAGTTTTCCACGCCGGCCGTAATCGGATGCTTTTTATCGGCGATAGTCACCGTCATTTGGACATCGTGTTTGAAGGTGCTGGCCGGATGAACGATGCCGTCTTCCAGCATTTCTTTCTCATAATATTTTGCGCCGATGATTTTTTTGTATTCCGGCCAATCCTGAAAACTGACAAGACTGTGATGCAGGGCAACGACGCCGACACCGCGGCCCAGCAGAGTCAGAACGTTTTCTCTGCGTTTTTGGGACATCGTCTGCGTCATGTTATAGAACACAATCACATCGTAATCCCAGT
>JBDKVE010000352.1:0-10012 GCA_039679345.1 Anaerohalosphaeraceae bacterium | reverse complement strand
GTCCTGGCTTTTTTTGACAGCGTCAAAAACAGCCGCCGTAAAGAAGCAGTTGCAGAGTTCAAAAAGATCATGCAGGATGAGCCGCCGTACGCCAGCCTGGGTACTGTGACATACGGATACAGGCTTGCCCTGGAAGGCGATTATCAAAAAGCCATTGAGACAACACAGAAAGACCTGAATCGTGCACCGGAACGGGTTGATGCAGTCTATACGCTGGCCTGGATCTATGCAAAAGTCGGCGACTATGACAAGGCGCTGCAGGTATGCAATGACGCACTCAAGAAAGGAACCCAATTCAATAAGCTGTATTATATCATGGGGTGGGTCTATGCCAAACAGAGCAAGTATGAAGATGCATTGAAGGCCTGTGACGCGGCATTAAGTGCCGAGCCTTACTCCCCGGGGCTGTATTTTGCCAAAGGCCGCATTGAAGACATCTTCGGCAATCAGGATAAAGCCATTGAACATTACCTGAAGGCGATCAGCCTGAAAGATGATTTTTACAGCGCCTATATTTATCTTGGATTTCTGTACACAGAGCTGGGTCGTTATGATGAAGCGATCAAGACACAGAAGCAGGCCATCAGTCTGAATAAGTACGGAACTGCGGGGTATTTGGGGCTGGGGCTTGCCTATGATGAGATGGGCAATTATCAGGCCGCTTTGTCTCAGTTCCAGAATGCCATTTCGCTTGGAAACTTCGGTGGCGAGGCCAGTACAGTCAGGAAGCCGCTGTCGCTAAGTCTGGGAATTGATGATGCGGTCATCTACAACCGAATTGGTATTTTGAATGTCCGGCTGGGAGCCTACGAAGAAGCCCTGGCGGCATTTAATCAATCTCTTGCGGCCAGACTCGAATTCCATGATGCTTACCGCGGGCTGATAATGACGTATTTGTTGCTTGGCGATAAGGATTCTGCAATTAAAAACTATGAGAAGCTCAAGCAGACCGATCCAGAAATGGCAAAGTCGGTGACTGCGTTTGTCGGACAGGATCAATAAAAAGCGGATATTTAGCTGTTTGTTTCAGTTAGACCTCAGAATTAAAGGGTCTTCAATTTCAACTGCGTGCAAGGCTTTGCGTATGAAACAAGCGGGTGATGCAGGCGGTGAGAACATGTTATATTAAGGTATAAGGAAAAGAGTCTATGAAATCGGATTTCTGGTTTGATCAAATTCCCCTGTGGTGTGTGCTTCTCATGACTGTTGTCGCGGTTCTAATCTCCATCTGGATTGGAACTTTGCTGGGGCAGCGCAGAAGAAGTAAGCCGGATCACGAGGAAGATACGTCGCTGGGTACGATTATCGGCGCAACTATGGGATTGCTGGCCTTTATGCTTGCTTTTACATTTGGAATGGCAGCGGACCGTTTTCAAACCAGAAAACAGCTTCTACTTGATGAGGTCAATGTTATTGGCACCACGTATCTTCGAGCCGGGCTGCTCCTGGAACCACATCGAAGCCAGGTCCGCAGTTTATTATCTGATTATGTGGATATCCGCATCAATCTGGCAAAAGAGAATGTTCAGTCGCTGGATCAAAAATTAGCGGAAACCAAGGCTTGTTCAGAGGTGCTGCACTTCCAGATGTGGTCGCATGCCATGGCCCTGGCCGAAGCTGATCGCAGTTCTGAAATCGACGCCTTGTTTATCAGCTCGCTTAACGAGATGATTCATTTGCACAACAGCCGGATTACGGTGTTAATGTATCACATCCCTTCAACCATCTGGTATGTCCTGTATTTTATCACCATTCTTTCAATGGCAATAGTAGGGTATCAGGTTGGACTTTCAGGCAAAAGCGTTATCAAGGTTAGTATTGTTCTGGCGTTGGTTTTTTCATCTGTAGTTCTTCTTATTGCCGACCTTGACCGCGCTGCGGAAGGTTCGCTGCGAGTGAGCCAGGAACCCCTGTTGGAATTGCAAAAGAAAATACAACGGAATCAGGGGCAGGCAAATCCTCAAGGAAAAGTGGAAATGCATCTGGATAATAGGGTTGGATTAGCCAGTCAGAATTATACCGGCATGCTCCGGTAACAATAAAGGCGCAGGCGGTTATGACAGCGGAACATGAACGACTAAATGAAGATCGACTCCACTCTGTGGGATGGAAGAGGTGGGGCCCGTATTTGTCCGAACGGCAATGGGGCACGGTACGGGAAGATTACAGCAGCGATGGCAATTCCTGGGATTATGTCTCGCACGATCAGGCCCGCTCGCGGACGTATCGCCGGGGTGAGGATGGTCTGGCAGGCATATCCGATGACAAGCAGCAGCTTTGTTTTGCCCTGGCATTATGGAATGGCAGGGATCCTATTATCAAAGAGCGGCTCTTTGGACTGACCAACAGGGAAGGCAATCACGGCGAAGACGTCAAGGAGTATTATTTTTATCTGGATAGTACGCCCACGCATTCGTATATGAAATACCTGTATAAATATCCGCAGCAGGCGTTTCCGTACGATGACCTGATAGCTAAAAATCGTCAGCGTTCACAGGCCGAACCGGAGTATGAGCTGCTGGATACGGGCGTGTTTAATGACGACCGCTACTTTGATGTTTGCGTGGAATACGCCAAGGCCGGCCCGGAAGACATCCTGATTCAAATCAGCGTTTACAACCGGGGCCCTGAATCAGCAGAGATACACCTTCTTCCGACCCTGTGGTTTCGTAATGACTGGGCGTTGCGACTGGCCAAAAAACACATCCGAAAACCCTTACTCCGGCAGATGAGTGCCCCGGAAGGAATGAATCTGGTCGAGGCGTCGCATTCCGAATTGGGCCGATGGCTGCTGTATTGCCAGGGGCAGCCAACGCTGTTGTTTACTGAAAATAGCACGAATATGGAGCGTATTTTCGGTAAACACAACAAAAGTCCTTATGTCAAAGACGGGATCAATAATTATATTATTCATCATCATCCGGGAGCAGTCAATCCCGAAAAAAAGGGCACAAAGGCGGCGGTTTATTACCGATTGAATATCGAGGCAGGCCAGTCGGCGACAGTACGGCTGCGTCTTGCCGAACAGCACCTTTCCAGTAAAGGCAAAAAAACGAAAAGTGAGCAGGTGCCCTTCGGACCGGGCTTCGATGACATCCTGGCCACCCGGCTGCGGGAAGCCGATGCGTTTTATCAGTCTGTGATTCCCCAGTCGGTTACTCCCGACGCAGCCAATGTCATGCGTCAGGCCCTGGCCGGGATGTTGTGGTCCAAACAATTTTATGATTACAATGTCAGCGAATGGCTTAAAGAACATAAGGCACACCCGCTGGACTCCGGCAGTCGTCCCTGTCGCAATCGGGACTGGTACCATATGATCAATGCAGATATTATCTCCATGCCGGATAAATGGGAATATCCCTGGTATGCGGCGTGGGATCTGGCTTTTCATACGCTGCCGCTTTCCATTGTGGATTCCGATTTTGCCAAGCACCAGATGGAATTATTGCTGCATGGATTTTACCTGCACCCCAATGGTCAGCTTCCCGCCTATGAGTGGAATTTCAGTGATGTCAATCCCCCCGTTCATGCGTGGGCAACCTTGTTTTTGTATCGCCTTGAACAGGCCCTGCACGGAACCACAGACCTGAACTTTCTAAAATCCGCGTTCAATAAACTGGTAGTCAATTTTACCTGGTGGGTCAACCGCAAGGACCGATTCGGCAAAAATGTCTTTGAGGGCGGCTTCCTCGGTTTGGATAATATCGGCGTTTTTGACCGGAGTTCATCACTGCCGACGGGGGGCTATCTTGAACAGGCCGATGGTACCGCATGGATGGCTCTGTTCGCCCAGAACATGGTGGAATTATCCGTTGAACTGGCCGGCAGTGATCCCTGTTATGACGACATGGCGTTCAAGTTTCTGGAGCATTTCTATTTTATCGCTCAAGCCATCAATCACACCGGCCAGGACAGTATGTGGGATGAGCAGGACGGCTTTTATTACGATGTCCTGGTCTGTCCCGATGGCAGTGCCACACGGCTCAAAGTACGCTCGATGGTGGGCCTTCTGCCGCTCTGTGCAACCACGGTGGTCGAAAAATGGCAACGCGAACGAATACCCAAAACACTGGCTGCCGCCGAAATACGCATGCGGCAGTCACCGGGGCTTTTCGAGTCGATTCACCCGACAGGACCTCAGCATCTGGGAGTGGCTGATCGTGGAATATTTGCTCTGCTCACCCCGGAGCGTCTTCGCCGGATACTTGCGAAGATGCTGGATGAAAATGAATTCCTGAGCCCTTATGGGATTCGTTCTCTGTCCAAATTCCATGAGAAAAATCCATATCTATTCCATGTCGGCAAACAGGAGTATCGAGTGTCCTATCTGCCGGCCGAATCGGATACCGGCATGTTTGGCGGGAATTCCAACTGGAGGGGACCTGTCTGGATGCCTGTGAATATTGTACTGATCAGAGGATTGCTTCAGTTCTACCTGTACTATGGAGACAATTTCAAGGTTGAATGTCCAACAGGCTCAGGCAGGATGATGAATCTGTTTGAGGTTGCCAGAGAAATTGGGGAGCGACTGACGCGTATCTTTCTTCGAGATGAGAAAGGCCGGCGTCCGGTCTATGGAAATGCGGATAAGTTTCAAAAGGATCCTTACTGGCGTGATTATCTCCTGTTTTATGAGTATTTTCACGGGGATAATGGGGCCGGAATCGGTGCAAGTCACCAGACTGGATGGACAGGAGTAATTGCCAAGATTATTCAGATAATTAGTATGGTTGACCCGAAAAAAGTGCTTGAAGCTGGCAAAAAAGGCGCAATTCGAGGATAATAAAATCATGGACGAAGAAAAGATGAATCCAAAATCGATACCTATAAAAACAATCAAATTCAGGACTATTTTCCTGATGATGACGGCAATTGCCTTGCCCTTGCTGGCAACCGAAACCTCACAGCCGTTTTCGAAGCTTGACGGTCCTGATACACCCAGCGGCTATCTGGCTCGATTACTGATTAATGAGGTTTCTTTTCCCGGGGAGCGTGCTTTCGAGAGTGAAACAGCAACCAAAGAAGCGATGCTCCAGATTCTCTGGGTGCTGCACTGCCGCATTCATCTGATTCCAGAGGGTTATACTCAGCAGCAGGTGGCTGGTGTCCGATCAGAAAATATCATTGATGTCATCACCGGTACTGGCGAAAAAAGACAATGCGAAGGTTTTTACCGCAATAAGGATGGCAAATTTGTCGCCGATGACAGGGTCGAGGAACGAATTGACTATCTCCTCAAGATTGCCAATAAAGGCGGCAAACCCGGCCGATTCAGTTCCCTGCTGAACTTTGGACAAAATCTTGCAAGAACCTATTTTAAAGAGGGTATCGAAGGTGTGGATCGATATGCCAGCCTAGAACGGATTGGCCCAATCAAGGTGACCGGCCATGCTTATTCCTGGATGACGGATGTCAACAATTATCATCCCGGAGGTAATTTTGTCTCTATTTCATCGGATTTCAATGGTTCACTGGGCGGAAATCGCTTCTTTACATTGCGAAAGGATCCCAAATGAAACTATATCGGGCGAATCGACTTGTATTGATTATCATAACAGTGTCTTTGTTGTCATCCTGCAGAATGGCGCCTCCGGCAGATCAAGCGGAAATTTCTACAGTTCCGTCGGAACTGGTACAGCAACCCTATCTCTATGAAGTCATCAGACATCTCTACCGTTGGTATCTCGATGAAGCCGAGGTGGAACGCATCATTGGTTCCAAAGAATTTAGTTTCTGGGTCCGGCGTCTTGAGCCCAGGCTTGATCCCGGGGATCACAGCCTTCTGGCTGAAATTCTTCTGCCGCAGTTAAATATCAGTGTGAAAGTTAAGAAAGCGGACTATACCATCGAGGAAATGAAGGTGGTTGTCAAAAATTCGGAATTTAAAATAATCCAAATCACACGTGGCACTGTTCCAGCTCACTGTCCCCGCACCTGTCAGCAGGTTGCAATTAACGTTGGGGACATGAAAGACTATCTGTTCCGTACCCGTAATCAGCAGGATTTTCCAGACGAAGTCATGATAGAACGTTTGCGGCAGGCGCTCCGTAAAGAGATTGCCAAAGAAGGAATTTCCGTAAGCGGCCTGCCCCAGGGAGACCGAATCATTCATCTGGCACCGCTGTCGCCGATAGCCAATGAAACCTGGGTTTTCTGGGAAGATGGCCGCAAGCTGTTCTTTTTTGCATCGGATATTGATTTGGCTAATCCCGCCGTTTGGGAACATGAGACCATGATGGCGCGTGTGTTTGATTTGGACCAGCAGGTTGTGGTCTCCCCCTCGGAAGCCCCCGGCAGCAATCGTTTCCTGACCCGTTATCAGGTGAGCCGGGCCTTGTTTAATTGTGTGGTGCTGGGCCGCCGGGTAACGTTACCGTCTCCGGCTGCACCAGATATCGGAGACAACTAAGTATGAATACCTTCATATTGAATCAATAATCCGACGGGCAGGAGAAATGCGAATGGTCAGATTCAATTCACTTTTGATAATGTGTTCTATTATCAGCTTGATCAGTTTATCTCAGAACGTTTCTGGCGCAGATCAACCACAGGCTGATAAAGAACTGAAATCATGGAGTAATCCCTCCACTTCAAAGCAGGGCGAAGATTGGCAGCTACGACCGTTAATTCATTTTGATCAGGAGAGGATTTATAGGGACGAAGGCGAATACGCATGCGACGACTCAAGAAGCGAGTGATATAAGGGACAATTATGCCGAATAAAACGGACATATCTCCGCGTTCACGTTTTCACGTGATGGCCAAGCCGATTGGACCTCTGTGCAATCTGGATTGCACCTATTGCTTCTATCTGCATAAGCAGAATTTGCTTGAGTCCTCTAATCAATGGCACATGGCTGATGAGGTGCTTGAACACTTTATCCGGCAGTATATCCAGGGCCAGGGCCATGATGTAATCATCTTTTCCTGGCAAGGTGGAGAGCCGACATTGCTTGGCCTGGAGTTCTTTGAGAAAATTATCACATATGAAAAAAAATATGCATCAGGCAAGCAGATTGAAAATGACCTTCAGACCAATGGCGTTTTACTGGATGATCGATGGTGTGAGTTCTTACGAAAAAATAATTTTTTGGTTGGCCTCAGTATAGACGGACCCCAATATTTACACGATAAGCATCGCATTGATAGGGCAGGTAAGCCTACATTTGATAAAGTCTACCGGGCGGCCATGCTCCTGAGAAAGCACGGGGTACCGTTCAATACACTAACCACAGTGAACCGCGACAATGCCAAACATCCACTGGATGTGTATCGCTTTTTGAGGGACCAGATATACCCGCGGGCCATTCAATTTAATCCCTGTGTTGAAGCAAAAGTCTTTGAAACCCAGGCCCCGCCTTTCTGGGGAAGTATGGAATATCCCAAACTAGGTCATCCGATGGCGAATCCCGGCAATGACTATTCTGTGGTAACAGACTGGTCTGTCAATGCGGATGATTATGGCGATTTTCTCTGTGCGATATTTGATGAGTGGTATGCCGGGGATATTGGCAAAACATTTGTGTATAACTTTGAATGTGCCATCAGTCAGTGGATGGGGATATATGGCGTAATGTGTGTGTTCGGACCCATCTGCGGCAAGGGGCTGGCAATCGAACATGATGGCAGTATTTATTCCTGTGATCATTTTGTCTATCCGGAATATAAGCTTGGCAATATCAGGGATAAGAATCTTGCTGACATGGTGTTTTCAGATCAACAGAAAAAGTTTGGTTTCGTCAAAGGACTGTCCCTGCCCCACTATTGTCAGCAGTGTGAATTCCTTTTTGCCTGTCACGGCGAATGTCCCAAGAATCGCATTCTCAGGGCTCCCGACAGAGAGCCGGGGTTGAATTATCTGTGCAGCGGATTAAAGAAGTACTTTGAGCACATAAAACCCTATATGGAAGAACTTGTTGTACAGTTAAAATCACAAAAAGAAATCGCTTTCGACCGCAACAGGATGTTAGAAGAATAAGATGTCAAACAAGACAGGTATTTTATGGAAGGGAGAAAAAAATGAAAAAAACAAGGGAAAGCAAATTGACTGCAGCATTGCCGAAATGGGTCAAGGGAGCCGTGACTGGTTCCGTGGTAGCGGCCGGGACGCTGTTATCTTCACATCAGGTGGCGGCGGCCCCACAGGAAAAATCCACAGGCACAGGGGAGAAGCCAAACATCCTGGTCATCTGGGGTGATGACATCGGCACGTGGAATATCAGCTTTAACAACCGCGGCATGATGGGCTACAGGACTCCGAACATTGATCGGATTGCACAAGAAGGCGTGTCCTTCACTGATTATTACGGCCAACAGAGCAGCACCGCCGGTCGTGCTGCTTTCTTAAGCGGCTCGGTCCCCGTTCGCTCCGGTATGACCAAGGTCGGCATGCCCGCTGCCAAAGAAGGTTGGCAGAAGACTGATGTGACCATAGCAACTGTGCTCAAGAGCCAGGGCTATGCCACCGGACAGTTCGGAAAGAACCACCAGGGCGATCGTGATGAGCACCTCCCGACAATGCACGGCTTTGACGAGTTCATCGGTAATCTGTATCACCTCAATGCGGAAGAGGAACCGGAAAACGAAGATTATCCAGCCGACTTGAAGCTGGCTAACGGCAAGACGTTCCGCCAGCAGTTTGGCCCGCGCGGCGTGCTCAAGTGCAAAGCCGATGGCAAAGGCGGCCAGACCATTGAAGACACCGGCCCGCTGACGAAAAAACGCATGGAGACCATCGACGAGGAGACGCTTGCCGCTGCAAAAGATTTCATTAAGCGCCAGCATGCTGCCGGCAAACCGTTTTTCTGCTGGTGGAATGCCACACGGATGCACTTCCGTACGCATGTTAAGGCCGAGCATGACGGGATCAGTGGTCCCAGCGGGGATGAATATCACGATGGGATGGTCGAGCATGATATGCATGTGGGCGAACTGCTCAAACTCCTGGACGAGTTGGGCATCGCTGAGAACACCATCGTCCAATACTCGACTGATAACGGCCCGCACTACAATACCTGGCCGGATGCCGCGACCACGCCTTTTCACGGTGAAAAGAACTCAAACTGGGAAGGCGCCTACCGCGTCCCGTGTTTTGTCCGCTGGCCGGGTAAATTTCTCGCCGGTGAAACACTCAACGGGATTGTTGCGCACGAAGACTGGCTGCCCACCTTCGCTGCGGCGGCCGGATCGCCTGACATCAAGGAAAAACTGCGTCAGGGTGTGGAGTTGAACGGCCGCACCTATAAGAACTATATCGATGGCTATAACCTGCTTGATTACCTCAGTGGAAAAACAAAAGAGTCGCCTCGAAGGGAATTTATTTACACGGACGACGGCGGCACAATCTGCGCTATCCGCGTTGGCGATTGGAAAGCGGTCTATCTTGAGAACCGCGCTGACCGCCTCCAGATATGGAAGGAGCCATTCGTGACCTTGCGCGCGCCTGATCTTTATAACCTGCGCCGCGATCCCTTTGAGAAAGCCAAAATCGGCTCCAACACCTATGAGGATTGGTATATTGACCGCGCCTATCTGTTCGGTCCCATGCAGGTTGTTGCCAGCCAGTTCCTTATGACAATGAAGGACTTTCCGCCAAGCCAGATACCGGGCGACTGGAGTTTGGAAACTCTGGAGAAGCAAATCAAAGTTATGACCTCAGGCGGTAATTAATTGTATTTTTAAAGCGGGGCGCCCATGTCGGGCACCCCGCTTTTCCCTATTCTGAAAGGAAGTATTATGAGAGCCAGCCCTCTTCCGCTATTTATCACTCTTATGCTCGCCCTGTCAGCCATTGTTGTCCAGGCTGCCGATCTGTTACCCTCATGGAATGACACGGCGTCGAAAAAGGCCATTGTAGCCTTCGTCGAAAAAATTATCAAACAAGACTCTCCGGACTTTGTGCCCGCACCTGAACGCATCGCAGTGTTCGACAATGACGGCACACTGTGGGCCGAACAGCCGATGTATTTTCAGCTTCTTTTTGCACTCGACCGGGTTAAAGCACTTGCACCGC
>JBDKVE010000351.1:0-14351 GCA_039679345.1 Anaerohalosphaeraceae bacterium | reverse complement strand
GGCAGTATGGATATCGGCACGGGGGTGCTGTCCACTGAACGGTGGGAAGGCAGGCCGCTGGAATACGAAACTTCCGTTGCGGTAACCGTGACATGGAAAAATCTCAAGACGGGCCAGATTCTCGTGGATCGACAGATGGTTTATGGTTCAGCTTCGTACTCTTCTCAGTTGGGGCAGACGTTTGATTACTCCATTGGGCTGGCGGTGAACAACGCAGCTCAAAAAGTAGTAGAATTAATGGAAAAACCCTGGTAAAACGCGACAGAAATTGTGTCTTTATAGTTGGCGGTATCCGGCAGCTATGCCGTGAGTCGTCGACTCAATTTTTTTAACAAGATATCATAGAAACAGGAATATATGGCAGAACAACAAAATAACAAGCAGACCCCCGGGCAGCCGCCTGCGGGGCTTGGCAAGTATAATCGCGGCCCGTTCAGTTGGCTGCTGATTGCCCTGATTGCAACAACGCTGTTGATGACTCTGAACAAATGGCAGCGAGTCGAGCAAATCAACTACAGTCCCGATTTTCTGAATTATGTGCGTCAGGGACAGGTCGAAAGTGTCAAGATTGAGCATGAACGGATCGTTGGTGTGTTTAATGAAACCGGCAAGGCTTCCCGCAAACCGACGGACCCCGCCAGTTTTGAAGTCGTCTATATTCAGCCGATGTGGGACAAGGAGCTGCAGGCTCTGTTGCAGAAGCATAATGTGGTCGTCAAGGGCGGCAAGCCCGATATGTGGCTGCCGCTGATATGGAATCTGCTTCCGTTTATTCTGCTGGTGGCGATGATTTATTTCTTCTTCCTGCGCGGCATGCGAGGTGGTGGCGGCTTAGGCACGGCGCTGAGCTTTGGCCGCAGTAAGCATCGCGTTCGCGCCGGTAAAGATACCAAGATTACCTTTGCCGATGTAGCGGGTATCGATGAAGCCAAGGAAGAAGTCACCGAAGTGGTCGAATTTCTGAAAAATCCCAAGAAGTTTAAAAAAATCGGCGGGCGTATTCCCCGCGGCGTATTGCTGGTCGGCCTGCCGGGCTGCGGCAAGACCCTGCTGGCCAAGGCCATCGCCGGCGAATCGGATGTGCCGTTTTTCAGCATCTCCGGAAGTGATTTCGTCGAAATGTTTGTCGGTGTCGGCGCCAGCCGCGTCCGGGACTTGTTCCGGCAGGCCAAGGAAAACGCCCCGTGTATTATCTTCCTGGATGAAATTGATGCAATTGGCAGAAAACGCGGCCCCGGATTTGTCGGCGGCGGCCACGATGAACGTGAACAGACGCTCAATGCAATTCTGGTTGAGATGGACGGTTTTGATACCGATGACCAGGTAATCGTGATTGCTGCAACCAACCGGGCGGACATTCTCGACAAGGCGCTGACGCGTCCGGGACGCTTTGACCGCCAGGTGGAAGTCCCACCGCCGGACTTGAAAGGCCGCGTGAGCATCCTGAAGATTCATGCCAAGAAGGTCAAATGCGGCCCGGATGTGGATTGGGAACGCATGGCCCGCGGAACGACGATGTTCAGCGGTGCCGAACTGGAAGCCCTGATTAACGAGGCCGCCATCAGTGCCAGTATGCAGAATAAGGATTATGTCGAAATGGCCGACCTCGAAGAAGCTCGTGACAAGGTTCGCTGGGGTCGAGCCAAACGCAGCCGGCAAATCGACGAGCAGGATCGTCGCCTGGTGGCCTACCATGAGGCGGGGCATGCTCTGGTTCAATCCATGATCAAGGATGCGGATCCGCTGCACAAGGTCAGTATTATCTCCCGTGGTAAAATGGGTGGAGCGACCTTTGCCCTGCCCGAAAAAGATCGCATGACCTATTCCAAAAAATATTGCATGGCGGAACTGCAGATTTGTTTTGGTGGGCGGATTGCCGAAGAAATGTTCTGTGATGATATCACCAGCGGTGCCCAGTCGGATATCAAACAGGCCACGATGATGGCAAAGGCGATGGTGATGGAATGGGGTATGGGCGAGCAGCTTGGCCCGATTAATTATGGCGGTGACCCGGCAAGCGAAATGTATATGATGTATGGTGGGCCGGACTACTCTCAGCGTACCGCTGAAATGATCGACGCGGAAGTCAAGAAATTAATTGATTCTGCATACACCCTGGCGGCGGACCTGATGGAAGCCAATCGGGATAAGGTGGAAAGCCTTGCCAAATCCCTCCTGAAGTATGAAACACTGGACGCCGAAGATGTCAAAGTCATTCTGGCCGGCGGGTCGCTGGAAAAGCCGACTTTAAATGACCTGTTGGCCAAAGAGCAGCATAAAAATCACGACGCTGACGGCGACAATACGGCCCCGGGTGACTATAAAAAAGAGTATTAATCCTTCTGCCATTTTGAATGGCAGGTGGTAAAAATGGCAGATTTGAGATGGGTAAGGACTTGCGGCATTTAATCGCAAGTCCTTTTTTCGTAATAAGATATGAGTGAATTGCTGAATTGGCACGCGATTTGTAAAATGTAAGTCAGGCTGAACAAGCCCGGGAAAAAAACGTAAAACATTTGTTTGGAGCCAAAACTATGGAGCAAAGGATACCCCTGAGTATCAGGGATAAGGCAAAATTCACGAGAGGGTCGGAAGTCTCGTGGGGCATCATATAGAAATCAACATCTATAACACGAAATGTAGCAGGCTCTTTTCATGGTGACGAGCTGCCCTGATATAGAATGGAAAGGACAAACAATGAACACACTGAAACGATGTTTGGGTATGGTATTGATGGTAGCTGTAATAAGCCCGATATTATCGGCCGCCGAAGACAACGGCGTTGAAACACTGCGAAAGACCTCCAGGGCATTTACGGAGGTCGCCAAAAAAGCGGTGCCGGCCGTGGTGGCCGTTCAGGTTGAACAGACGGTCTCGTCCGATATGGAAGGATTTGGCAGTTCACCCTTCGATGACGAATTTTTCCGCCGATTTTTTGGTCCCCGTTTTTCGCCCCGTAATTCTGAACCTCAACTCCGTAAAGGTCAGGGCTCCGGCTTTATTATTTCTTCCGATGGCTATATCCTGACCAATAATCACGTGGTGGATAGTGCCGACAAAATCACTGTCGTGCTCAAAGATGGCCGCAAGCTGGAGGCGAAAGTTATTGGTACCGACCCGGATTCGGATGTTGCAGTAATTAAAGTCGAAGGCAAGGATTTTCCAACTATTGAATTGGGTGATTCAGATGCCGTTGAAATCGGCGAGTGGGTGATTGCTGTTGGTAATCCGTTCGGTCTTGCCGAAACGGTTACCGTCGGTGTCGTCAGTGCCAAAGGTCGCCAGATCGGTATTACCGAGGGCGGATACGAAGATTTTATTCAAACTGATGCGGCCATCAACCCCGGCAACTCCGGCGGGCCGCTGCTGGATCTTGACGGCAAGGCTATTGGTATGAATTCTGCAATTATCAGCCAGTCGGGCGGCTATATGGGGATTGGGCTGGCTGTTCCGATCAATATGGCCAAAGCCGTCAAGGAACAGCTTATTTCCGGCGGCAAGGTGGTCCGAGGCTATGTGGGCATTACCATGAATCCAGAGGGATTAACGCCGGAACTGGCCGAATCGTTTGGCTATAAAGGTGAAGGCGGTGTCCTGGTAACCGAAGTTCTGGAAGAGTCTCCTGCGGCCAAGGCTGGCCTCAAGCAGGGCGATATTATTACCCAGCTTAACGACAAGCCAGTCTCGGGCAATGATTACTTCCGCAATACCGTATCGCTGATGGCCCCGGGAACCAAAATCAAACTGACAGTCTTTCGTGATGGCAAAGAGAAAGATATCACCGTCGAGGTGGCGTCCCTGTCGGAAAGCAAAATGTCCACCAAGACCTCTGAAATCGGAACGAAATTAGGCTTGTCGGTGGTGCCGGTGGATTCCGATGTGGCCCGCCAGTTGGGTGCCAAAGGCGATCAGGGTGTGGTCGTGGCTGAAGTCACTCCGCGAAGCCCCGCTCAGAACGCAGGCCTCCGTCCGGGAATGATTATCCTTGGTGTCAATCAGGTGTATGTCAATTCCGTGGGTGAGTTTAACGAGGCTCTCAAGGAAACCGAGCAAACCCGCAGCGCCCGCCTCCTGGTCAAGACCGGCCGGATGGCTCAGTATGTGCTTTTGAAATTGGAAGACAAATAAACAATATCTGATTCTGATTTTAGATAAAAAGCTCCGTCAGGGATGGCGGGGCTTTTTTTATTGTTGTGGAATGGTTTTTGTTACAGGCCGCGGGTGATATGTGATGTCAGCTTGTCAATACGCCCGCGGAAGTCGGGTTCGGTTTTGTACATCTGCTCAACCTTGGTACAGGCGTGAAGCACGGTGGAATGATCCCGGCCGCCCAGATGTCCGCCGATTTCCTCCAGGCTGTGACGGGTCAGCGTTCGGGCCAGGTACATACAGACCTGGCGCGGCAGGGCAATGCTCTGGCTGCGTTTTTTGCTCTGCAGGTCGGTGATTCGGATGTCAAAGGCCTCCGCCACTGCCGCAATGATATCGCCCAGCGACAGTGTTTTGGCCGTTTCGCTTTCCTGATAGCCCAGCGCTTGCTTGGCCAGTTCGAGCGTCACGTCTTTCTGAGCAGCGCGGGCCGTGGCATAAATCACCGTCAGCGCCCCCTCCAGTTCACGGATATTGCTTTTGACATGTTCGGCGATCAGTTCGGCGACGCCATCCGGCAGCACCAGCCCGCGAAGGCTGGCCTTCTTTTTGACGATGGCGATGCGGGTTTCATAGCTGGGGGCTTCCAGCCGTGCGACCAGACCCCACTTAAAGCGGCTGATGAGGCGGTCTTCCAGTGCCTGTAAATCCGCCGGGGCGCTGTCGGCGGTTAGTACGATTTGCCGCTGGTTATTATACAGCGCATTAAAAGTATGGAAAAATTCTTCCTGGCTTTGCTCGCGTTCCCGCAAAAACTGGACGTCGTCAATAATCAATACATCCACAGAGCGGTACAGATTCTGGAAATCGGCCAGTTGCCCTTTTTCGATGGCACTGATAAAGCCGTTGACAAACGCCTCGCAACTGAGAAATTGCACCGACAATCCCGCCTTATTCCGCAGGCTTTCATGGCAGACCGCGTGCAGAAGATGGGTTTTTCCCAGGCCGGAATTGCCGTACAAAAACAGGGGATTATAAATCGTCCCCGGATTCTGGCTGATGGCGATGCAGCTTGCATGGGCAAGCCGGTTGCACGGCCCAACCACAAAGCTTTCGAAGGTGTAATCCGGATGCAGCTTGACCCCGCTTTGCACCATGGCCGGAACCACCGTTGCGGTGCTGATGGGGCGAAATTGCACACTGACCAGATGCCCAGTGATATTCTGGGCAGCCTGGGTGAACGTCGAAAGGCACCGATCCTGAAGGTATTGCGCAGTCACTGCATCAGGGCAGCCAATATGAAGAATGCCGCCATCAAATTCTTCCAGCACGAGGTCGTCAAACCACGTGCGGATATTGACGGGATCCACGGTTTTGGCTCGTTCCAAAATCGCTTCAAACAACTGACTGGATTCCTGTGTTTTTGCCAACGGCATTATTCCATGTGTTCTTGGTCTGTTTTATGCTACTCCGGCGGTTTGACCGGCCGGGACAAACAATCTACTCACAGACCGCAAGCCTGTCAAAGGAATTTCCCGCTTAGCCTCAACTTGCGGCGGACGTGAACTTTTTTTGTTGATAAGTCGTAAAAGATGTGTTACTATGTGACAAATTAGTCATATAGGAATATTATAACTATGGAAAAACAAATCATTTACGAAAAACAGGCTAATGTCGCCAAGGCGATTGCCCATCCCCTGCGGATGGCTATTCTCGATTTTTTACGGGATGGGCCGCAATGTGTCTGCGACATTGCCGACGCCGTTAAGTCCGAACGATCCAACATCTCTAAGCATTTGTCGCTTATGGTGGCAGCGGGGGTGCTGGAATACCGCAAACAGGGATTGCAGGTGATTTATAAAGTACGCACACCGTGTATTTTACGGTTTGTAGATTGCCTGACCGAGGCCCTGAAAGAAAACGCCCTGCGGGAGCAGAAACTGCTCAATGTCATTTAGATTCCTATTATAACGGATACATCGGATATGGATTGGAAGAGTAATTGGAAAACGCTGACGGGAATTATCGTGATTTTTCTCGTTTGTTTTTATTTGCCGGTCGGCCATCCGCGATTTGACAATGCGGTGATGGAATCACTGCATCTGGTCAAGTGGTATGCCCAGGAGCATGTCCTGCTGTGCCTCGTGCCTGCGTTTTTTATTGCGGGGGCGATTTCGGTTTTTGTCAGTCAGGCCTCAGTGATGAAATATCTCGGCGCCCGGGCCAATAAGGTTTTGGCCTATGGTGTAGCCTCGGTGTCCGGCACGATTCTGGCGGTCTGCTCCTGTACGATTTTGCCGCTGTTTGCGGGAATTTGGCGGATGGGGGCGGGGCTTGGCCCGGCAACGGCGTTCCTGTACTCCGGCCCGGCCATTAATATTCTGGCGATTATCCTGACGGCCCGGATTCTTGGGATCGAATTAGGCATTGTTCGTGCGGTCGGAGCCATTGCATTCAGTGTTATCATTGGCCTGATTATGCATTTCATTTATCGCAAGGAAGAGTTGGAGAAAGCCAACAGCCAGATGGCGATGCCCGAGCCGGAAGTCAGCCGCCCGCTTTGGCACAATGCGCTATTTTTTGCCGTGATGATTGGAGTGTTAGTATTTGCTAATTGGGGGTCACCCAATGATTTTATCTTCAAAACCACGGACGGTTCCACTATCCATGCAGCGGTTTTAAAGTCACCTGAACACGGCAGTCCCTCAAAGGGATCATATACGCTGAAACTGTTAGATGGCGAGCAAAGCGGCGGCGAACTGGAACTGTCAGCAGATACGGTAGTTGAAAAAATTCCTGTTCCCGGTGCGTGGACCGCTATTTGGACATACAAATGGGTAATCACAGCCGTATTTTCAGCAGCCCTTGGCGCCATTCTTATCCTCTGGTTTGGGATCCAATGGTGGAAAGTTGGCATTGCTGCCGTACCGGTCGTTATTTTATCGCTGATGCTGCCAATGAAAGGCATGGCGGTGATGATTCCGTTTAGCGTTGCAGTCATCGGCTTATCCTGGATGACCAGTACCACCAAAGGCGAAGCGGATGCATGGTTTAGTTCCACCTGGACATTTGCCAGGCAGATATTGCCATTGTTGTTATTTGGAGTTCTGTTTGCCGGAGCGTTTCTCGGTCGGCCCGGCCACGAAGGACTGATACCGAATCAATGGGTCGAATGGGCCGTTGGCGGCAATTCCCTGCGGGCTAATCTGTTGGCGTCGGTCGCCGGCGCGTTTATGTATTTTGCCACACTAACCGAAGTGCCGATTCTGCAGGGACTCATCGGATCAGGGATGGGCAAAGGCCCCGCCCTGGCGCTGCTGCTGGCCGGGCCGGCCTTGAGCCTGCCGAGCATGCTGGTATTACGTTCAGTAATGGGAACGCAAAAAACAGTTGTTTTTGTTTCGCTGGTGATTGTGATGGCGACCCTCAGTGGATTGATTTATGGATCGCTGTTTTGAAACATATTACAGGAACATAATGAAGGATATAAAACGATGAAAAAAATTCAAATTCTGGGCACCGGCTGCCCCAAATGCAAACAGCTTGCAGAAATAGCCGAAGCCGCGGCCAAAGAACTCGGGCTGGTCTATGAACTGGAAAAGGTCACGCAAATTAATGATATTATGAAATTCGGCGTGATGATCACTCCGGCGCTGGTCGTCGATGGTCAGGTTAAATCCACAGGTAAGGTTCTGACACCTGCGGAAATGAAAAAGTTTTTGCAGTAAACGCTTTTGGGAAAGGATACGAAAATGGCAGAACAGAATAGTTGCATGTGTACCGGCGGACCGAAACTGATATTTGCCTGTTCCGGTGCGGCCGATGTGGGTGCGATAGCCGATCAGGCAGCGCGGAAACTGACACGGGATGGAGCCGGCAAAATGTATTGCTTGACCGGCATCGGCGGGCGGATTGACGGCATTATGAAAACAGCACAAGGTGCCTCCGCAATTCTGGCTATCGACGGCTGCCCGCTGAATTGTGTCAAGGCTTGTCTTGAAAAGGCCGGATTTGCCAATTTCAGGCATCTCCAGCTTGCCGACCTCGGACTGGAAAAAGGCAAAAGCCCGGCGACAGAGGACAATATCAATAAGGTGTGCAGTGCGGCCATGCCGTTGCTGTAATCGACGTTATAAGTTGTATCGGGATTGTCGCAGGACAATCGCAGAATTTATTTGCATAAAGGAGTAACGATGAATCCGTATGCCAAAATTGGAACCATTGTTGTGTTGATGGTCGTGGTGGGGGCCATTGTGGTCATGAAACGCGGCGGAGTACCCTGTTGTCCTCCATCCACGGCCTCACAGCCGGAAATGGTTCCTGCTCCTGCCGCTCCGGCAGCCGAAGGAACCGTCCGCCAATACGAGCCTTCGACCCTGCCCCGGCTGGTCGATCTGGGCGCGGGCAAGTGTATCCCATGTAAAATGATGGCCCCGATTCTCGAACAGCTCAAGACGGAATTTCAGGGCAAGCTGGACGTGATATTCATCGATGTCTGGGAAAATCCCGGTGCCGATAAGCCCTACAACATTAACCTCATTCCGACACAGATATTCATCGCTCCGACAGGCGCGGAACTGTTTCGCCACGAAGGATTTTTCTCCAAAGAAGATATCCTGGCCAAATGGAAGGAACTCGGTTTCGATTTTGCCGTCCCCGCAGCGCTGGAGTTTTCGCGCCTCGAACCGGCCTTGCCCGACTCTCGCCCCAAAGACCAGATTTGCTATCTATGCGAGAAGGATATCGCCGCGAAAACGCAGGTTTTAGTCAAAACCGACAAAGGGGATGTCCGGCTGTGCAGTCCGCATTGCTATTTCATCATGTATTCGTGCCTGACCGAGGATAAAACCGACTTCGAGAAGAAAGTCACAGTCGCTGATTTTGCATCAGGTCAAATGCTGCCGCTGTCGGAGGCGGTGTATCTGCAGGGCGTCGATACCTCCGGCCGCCCGACCCTTCATGCCTATGCCGATACCGCCGCCGCCAAACAGGCCCAGCAGGCCGCCGGCGGAAATATCCTGACTTTGGCCGCACTCCAAACAAACGAATTATCCCACCGCTGCGGCTTCTGTGACCGGGCCTGCTATCCGCAGGATGCCGCCGAAGTCCGCCTTGAGGGCGTCCAGACCTGGGGATGCTGTTCGCATTGCGCCCTCGGCGTCGCGGCCCGCACCGGCAAGGATATCGAAGTCCACGAAAAAGACCGTCTCACCGGCGAGCCGATTGTCGTCAAGACCCTCAACGGCAGCATTGCTTCGCTGGAACCGTCCACCGCCGTGGCATGGTTCGGCCAGCGCAAGAAACCGGATGGCACCTGGACCTCCGCCGGCTGCTTCCACCAGGGATTTTTTGTCAATGCCGATAATCTCAAAAAATGGGTCGAAAAAAATCCGCATGAGACCGGCAAACTGATTACCATCCATCAGGCCCTGGCTGACAAAATGAAATTGTCGCCCGAGCAAATCCAAAAGGCCTGCAAAATCGGCGAATGTGCCCCGAAATAACCGGATGAATAAGCGTTGCTGACAGGAAAGGATTTTATGAAGAATCGACTGTATTTCATGCTTGGTGCGGCCATGTTTTTGTTGGGTTCTTTTTGGACTTACGCAGAGGAAAAAGCCTCTGCCGCTCCCAGGAATGTTCAGGATGTCTATCCCGGCCTGAGTAATGGAGCGTTCACTTATGCTGAACTTAAGGCATTGCCCGAAGGTGTTTTATTGAAGACCGAAGGAGTCGAGATCAAAGAAGACACGATCAACAAAATAATTGACTCCCAGCCACAGCAAGCCCGCGAAGAACTCAAAAAGAATGCTTTTTTTGTTCTCGAACAGGAGGCGACAAAACAGATTTTATTGTCGCAGGCTCAAAAGACAGCCGTGCAATCAAAAGCGGAAATCCCAAAAGAGGAAAACGCTCTCATATCCCGGTTTTTTGAAACGGTAGTTTTCAAGAAGATTGAAATCACAGACGAAGAACTTAAAGACTTTTATGAGAAAAACAGGGATATGTGCGGCGGAGCAACATTCGAACAGATTGGAGCATCCCTCAAAGATTATTTGATCTCACAGAAAAAACAGCAAATGGCCTCTGCTTATATTCACGATCTTGGCAAACAGATTCCGATTCAGATTTCCGATGGATGGGTCAAACAGCAGGCTGTGATGGCGTTTGACAACCCCGTGGACAAAGCCCGGAAAAGCAGCAAGCCGTCCATGGTTGATTTTGGCGCCAGCGGCTGCAAGCCATGTGATATGATGGCACCTATTCTTGAGACACTTCGCACAAAGTACGAAGGCAAGGCCAATGTGCTTTTTATTCATGTTCGCGAACAACAAATCCTGGCTTCACGCTACGGTGTTCAATCCATTCCCCTACAAGTCTTTTTTGACAAAGACGGCAAAGAGGTCTTTCGGCACACCGGGTTTTTCCCGCAGGACCAAATAGAAAAGAAGCTTAGCGAACTGGGAGTTCACTGATATGCAGGAACTATTCATCCAAATCAGTCGGGCTTTGGAAGGGGCGTGGTTTATCGCGCTGCCCGCTTCCTTTATCTGGGGTATCCTGAGTGTGCTTCTCAGTCCCTGCCATCTGGCCAGTATTCCGCTGATTGTCGGATTCATCAACGGCCAGGGGCGGATATCGACCCGGCGGGCCTTCTGGATTTCCACGCTCTTTGCCCTCGGAATCTTAATCACCATCGGCGCCATCGGTGCCATCACCCACGCCGCCGGGCGGATGATGGGCGATATTGGCGGCTGTGGCAATTATCTGGTTGCGGCAATTTTCTTTCTGGTCGGCCTGCACCTGCTGGGTGTCATCCCCGCCCCCTGGTCCGGCCCGGGCCAGGTCGGCATGCAGCGCAAGGGCCTTCTGGCCGCATTGATACTCGGGCTGGTCTTTGGCATTGCGCTGGGCCCATGCACTTTCGCCTACATGGCCCCGATTCTGGCTATCACTTTCAAACTGGCCGCCGGCTCCGTGTCCTCCTATGGCATCCTGCTGATGGCCGTCTATGGCATTGGGCATTGTTCGGTCATTGTCCTGGCCGGCACCTATACGGAACTGGTCCAGCGCTATATGAACTGGAATGAACAGTCCAAAGGCTCTGCGATTCTCAAGAAAATCTGCGGCGTGCTGGTCCTGCTGGGCGGATTGTATATGCTCTATACGGCACGCTAATCTCCAGCCGTCTTCAAAATACTTGACATGCTCTGGCCGTTCTGTCAAAATAGCCTCAAAGAACTAAAGCGGGCTTGAAATACAGGAGCGTGTAATGTCGCAATCGACACTGGATTCCAAAAAAATCCTCGATACGATATGCCTTTTAAAGGTGCGTATCGAAGAACGTTTCCCCGACAGCAGTCTGGGGCAGGTATGCGGGGAGCTGACCGATATTGCCCGGCAAAGCGACCAGACCATCGCACTGATTCATCGCCCCAGTTACAGCTATCGCATTATCGTATTTGTATTTATTTTGATACTGACGATTATTGCCGGCCTGGGATTCAGCCAGCGCAAGGTCAGCCAGGACGACACCATCCTGGTCAATATGGTTCAGGTCCTCGAGGGATTGTGCAATGTGGTGGTTCTGATTGGCGGTGCGATTCTGTTCCTCGTGTCGATTGAAAACCGAATCAAGCGGAAAAAAGTCATTAAGGCCGTCAATGCACTGCGATGTCTGGCCCATGTCATCGATGCACATCAGTTAACCAAAGACCCCTGTTTCCTGGACCCCGCGGTACTGCGAACCAACCACTCACCCCAGCGGTCAATGACCAGCTTTCAATTAAGCCGCTACCTGGATTATTGCTCGGAGATGCTTTCCCTGGTCAGCAAGGTTGCGTTTCTCTATGTGCAGGATTACCAGGATTCGGTTGCCACCGAGGCCGTCAATGACCTCGAAGACCTCACCAATGGCCTGAGCACCAAAATCTGGCAGAAAATCACCACCGTCAATAACATCTCCGACCTGCAAACCGACACCCCCCAGGACCTGCTGTAGAGGGGCAAATGGATACTGATTAACTTTTCTTCTTTTCAGATTGGGTCAGGTACAGCAAAATCAATAAATTCAGCAGGAAGCTGGCCGCTTTTATGATCGGGGTGTAATAGGTGGAATACCGGAGTGCATCGGGAAGCTGACTCGTTAGAACCGCTGCCAGGGTCATCCACGGCTGCAGGATAACAAGGTGTAATAAATACAGTGCGCAAACCGTAGCCCGTGTCCACCTTAAAAACTCAAGCGATAAATAAATAAAAATGTACCCAAAAACAAGATACCGCCGTTTTCGGGACCACGTTTTGATATCTTTGATGCCCATGCCAATCCTGCTGAAAATTCTGTCCATTCTGTCTGGCTATCGTTTTTGCTCAAAACCACACGGCATTATTTCCTGCGTCTTCAACCCGGTGTTCGCAATAATCTTAAACGCCGGGCGGTTATTTCGTTCCAGACCCGTCAGGGTCCAACCCGAATAGCGCCGGGCGCCAGCCCGGTGTCAAAAAGCCACAAATCCCCTCGACCTCGAATGGGGTCGAACCTGGCTTTCAAACTCATTATCGATGCCCCGAACCTCTCTTCATGTCCTTCTTTTCTTCATGGTGAAAAAACTCCATTCTCCAGTTGCTGAATGGATTCCAAAATGAGTGCAAAAAAATGATGACACAACATCTCCCTCGTTTCTGGGCAGAGAAGTCCTGCCAGATTCATCCCGCTCCTTATAAACTTGTTATATCACGTTGACTTAAAACGACTTATCGTATTTTGGAGCCGCCCGGAAACCGGATGGCAGCAGTCCTGTTTCAGCAGGCCATCGCGTGCAGCCGATGGTCGCGGATTTCCTGAGCGACCTTAAAGCCGGCGTCCAGGGTCTTGGAAAAATCAGGATCAAGAGCATCCGTAATATGATGTACAGCAAGAAAACTCTCGGCCAGCGTGGTGGCATTCACAAAGCCATCCCGACGCACTTTTTGATGCATCCATTGAATAATTTGTTCTTCTGTCATAGTTAGGTTCTCCAGCCAGGCACTCCGCCGGGACGTAACGCTATCCCGGATAGTACGGTGTTAAATTTGGATCTGAGCGGAATATAGCCTGGAATTTTATGAACTTTACTATTATATCGGCAAACGGGGCAAAATCATACAGTTTTTTGATAAATTGGGGCAAGTTCAGGCTGAAACTGCTCTATCAGGACTATAAAAGCGGTTTTTTTAATTTTTGTCCGATAAAAATTGAAGAAATCATAAAGTTTTGGTCGATGACTCCGATAATATACTGTAATAGTATCAGTATTGATAACAAGGAATGTGAACCGAATTGCCTGATAGGATGGCCGGAATCGATAAAATTATAAAAAACCGGCATGATGGCGGAATCGGAAAAAAAAGTTTCAAGGATGAAACCGGGGGGTCGCAAGGAAGAGTCTATGAGAGCCATAGCTGTCATTAACCAAAAAGGCGGAGTAGGCAAGACAACGATTTCGATAAATCTGGCCAGTGCCATGGCCAATCGTGGTTATCGGACATTGCTGGTGGATATGGATCCCCAGTCGCATTGTGCCGTCGGGCTGGCGGTGCCGGAAGAACAGATCGAACACAGTATGTTCGATGTGATGATCGGCCAGGCCCGCGGTGAGCCGCTGCGCATCACCGAGGTGCTGTGGAAAATCTCCGAGCGGTTTGAACTGGCCCCGTCCACTATCGACATGGCTACGTTTGAAACCCAGACGACCGGCCAGCCGGACCGGGAAAACGCCCTTCGCAATATCCTGGCCCAGATTCGCAACGAATTCGACTATGTCATTATTGACTGCCCGCCGTCGGTGGGGCTGTTGACCTTCAATGCCCTCCGCGCCGCGACGGATGTCGTCGTCCCCGTGGAAATGGGCTATTTCTCCCTGCACGGTCTCAGCAAGCAATTGGACACGCTCAACGCCCTGTCCCAGCAGTGCCCCGAACGGGTCAATGTAATGGTCCTGGCCAGCATGTACGATATCCGCACCAAGATGGCCCGCGAAATCCTGGCCGAACTCCGCAAGCACTTTAGCAGCCGGATGTTCAAGACCGTCATCAACTTCAACACCAAGCTCAAAGAAGCCGCCAGCCTCGGCCAGCCGATCAGCGAATACGATCCGGCCAGCAAGGGCTTCAAGGATTTCCTGGCCCTGGCCGATGAATTGGTCGGTTCCGACACCCAGACCCACAAGGCCGAACTGGTCAACACCCTCCAGACCCGCCTCAAATCCATCAGCGCCAGCGCC